>NZ_RZPI01000672.1:0-2985 GCF_003998715.1 Mesorhizobium sp. M7A.F.Ca.CA.002.15.2.1 | reverse complement strand
TCCCGGAAGAGGACCGGCGCATGATCGCCGGTCCTCTTCCGGGAGGATCAGATGCGTGCCGGCCACCGAAGCGATGACGCCGCCGCGATCGATGTCGCCGACCAGCACCACGGGCACGTCGGCGCGCGTGGCAAAGCCCATATTGGCGATGTCGCGGCTGCGCAGGTTGATCTCGGCCGGCGAGCCGGCGCCCTCGACGATGACCAGATCGGCGCCCTCGCCGACCTTGCCCCAGGAGTCCAGCACGGCGTCCATCAGCCGGCCCTTCATCGCCTGGTAGTCGCGCGCCCGCGCTTCCCCGAACATTTTGCCCTGCACGATGACCTGCGCGCCGACATCGGTCTGCGGCTTCAGCAGCACCGGGTTCATGTGGACCGATGGCGCGACACCGCAAGCGATCGCCTGCAGCCATTGCGCGCGGCCGATCTCACCGCCGCCGGCATTGTTGTCACCTGGAATTTCGGCGACGGCGGCATTGTTCGACATGTTCTGCGGCTTGAACGGCCGCACCTTCAGCCCACGCTTTTTTGCCGCGCGGCAGAGGCCGGCGACCAGCACGGTCTTGCCCACGTCGGAACCCGTGCCTTGCAGCATGATCGCTTTGGCCATCAGTCCCTGCCCTGCGCCACGGTTCCGGTGATATCGGATTTCTGCGCCAACGGCCCGCCGCGCCAGATGTACAGCGCCAGCAACGGGTCTTTGCCCGTGCGCATGGCGTGATTGACGTTGGAAGCGTGATGAACGACCTCGCCGGCCGTACGCATGCAAAAGCCGCTCTCGCCCATGCGCCATTCGGTGCCGCCGGTCAGCGGAATGTAGATTTCCTCGGCGACGTGATGGTGGTCGGGATAGACGATATCTGGTCCAAGAATCAGCAGGCCGGCGGCGGCCGCGTCATTGGCAAAGTGGCCACGTGTGCCGAACACTTCCAGCCAGCCGTAATTCTCGATGAACTCTTTCCCGAAGTCCGCCTCGCCATAAGTCTGCCCCCAGCGGAAATCATTCCGACGTTCGGCAAGCAGTTGCACCAGCGGCTTGGCATCCGGAGGCGCCAGTTCGGCGGCGCGATCGAGATGGCGCAGGCAGGCAAGCGGACGCGGCTCCAGCGTGCGAGCCGGCATGTCCCAGCCGATCCGGGCCACGGCATCGCGCATCAGGACGTGATCCACGGTCGCAAGGTATGCGTGGAACCGGCCCAGCAGTTCATCGAATTTTGTCGTCATATCTTGCTCCGGACATGCATTGATGCACAGCCGCTCCGCAGGGGATCGGGTTGCGCGGCGGCATCATTGGTCTAGATTGGTGCGCGCGCAAAGCCAAAAACAACAGGCCAGCGAGCTAGCTGGCCAGCACACAGGGAGCACGCCATGGACGCCGCGGTCGATGCGAGCACCAGCCAATTCGAACTCAACGAGGAGCAGCGCGCCATCCAGGAGATGGCGCAGGCCTTCGCCGCCGACCGTGTCGCACCGAATGCGCTCGATTGGGACCGCAACAAGCATTTCCCGGCCGACGTGATCCGCGAGACCGGTCCGCTCGGGCTCGGCGGCATCTATATCAGGGACGATGTCGGTGGCTCGGCACTTGGCCGGCTCGACGCCGTGCTGATCTTTGAGGCGCTGTCGCACGCCGATCCGGCCTTTTCGTCCTTCATCTCGATCCACAACATGGTGGCCTCGATGATCGACCGTTTCGGCAATGACGAACAGCGCCAGCGCTTCCTGCCCAAGCTCACTTCGATGGAATGGCTGGCCAGCTACTGCCTGACCGAGCCAGGCTCCGGCTCCGATGCCGCGGCGCTCAAGACCCGTGCGGTGAAGAGCGGCGGCGACTATGTGCTCAACGGCACCAAACAGTTCATCTCCGGCGCCGGCGACAGCGATGTCTATGCCGTCATGGTGCGCACCGGCGCGGACGGGCCGAAAGGCATTTCCACCATCGTCGTGCCCAGAGATGCGCCAGGCCTCTCCTTTGGGGCAAACGAGCACAAGATGGGCTGGCACATGCAGTCGACCCGCCAGGTCATCTTCGAGGATTGCAAGGTGCCGGCGGAGAACCTTCTGTCCGACGAAGGCGCTGGCTTCGGCATCGCCATGGCCGGGCTCGACGGCGGCCGGCTGAACATCGCCGCCTGTTCGCTGGGCGGCGCGCAGTCGGCGCTCGACAAGGCGCTGTCCTACACCGCCGAGCGCAAGGCTTTCGGCTCGAAGATCAATCAATTCCAGGCGCTGCAATTCAGGCTGGCCGACATGGAGACCGAGCTGCAGGCGGCGCGTATCTTCCTTTATGCCGCCGCCTCGAAGCTCGACCGCAAGGCGCCGGATGCTGGCAAATGGTCGGCGATGGCCAAGCGCTTCGTCACCGACACCGGCTTCAATGTCGCCAATGACGCACTGCAGCTGCTCGGCGGCTACGGCTACCTGCACGACTACGGCATCGAGAAACTGGTGCGGGACCTGCGCGTGCACCAGATCCTCGAAGGCACCAACGAGATCATGCGCGTCATCATCGCTCGCGCGCTGATTGGCCGTTGAAGCCAGCAACTCTGGGAGACAGACAATGACGACGATCGCCTTCATCGGCCTCGGCAATATGGGCAATCCAATGGCCGCCAATCTGGTCAAGGCCGGGCATGCGGTGAACGGTTTCGACCTCGTTCCGGAAAACCTCACCGTCGCCAAGGAACATGGCGTGACGATTATGGCGAATGCCTTGGCCGCGGTGAAGGATGCCGACGTGGTGATCACCATGCTGCCTGCAGGCAAGCATGTCCTCTCCGTCTACGAAGACATCGCGCCCAAGGCCAGGCAAGGCGCACTCTTTATCGATTCCTCGACCATCGACGTCGAGTCAGCCCGCAAAGCCCACGCCGTCGCCAGGAAGCACGCGCTGTCGTCGATCGATGCACCGGTCTCGGGCGGCACCGGCGGGGCTGCGGCCGGCACGCTGACCTTCATGGCGGGAGGCTCCGATGATGCCTTCGCT
>NZ_RZPI01000671.1:0-2987 GCF_003998715.1 Mesorhizobium sp. M7A.F.Ca.CA.002.15.2.1 | reverse complement strand
GGGTATGGGGCGTTGAAGCCGGTTCAAGACCCGGCTGAGTTTTGGCTCGGATAAGTAAATGGAATGACCATTCTCCGCTTCAGTCGACCGAAATCGACAATGCGCTTGCCTATTCGCCGAGCCTCGGCTTTGACCCTCGCTATGGCTGTCTTTCTGCGTTTCCCGGTCCCGGCGGGTGCGGCGCACTGGATATCCCGCTTTTCTCTGAGCAGGCGTGGCAATTGGAGCGCCCTGTCGCCAAGGAACTGATCTTGCGCGCAGAGCGCAGGAACAAGCTGATAGATCGTCTCGCCTCGCAAAACCGAAAACTCGGGGTTGAAGACAAGGTCGTCGACAGCGATGCCGATCTCCTCGGTGGCCTTGATCAGGTCGAGCGCGGTTTGCCTGGAGATGATGTAGCCGGCGGTTCCTATATGTTCGGCGTCGAGTTTGGATGTGGAAAAGCCGTGACCGATGGCAATGCGCTTGCGTCGGATCACGGTCTTACAGAAGTAGCTTTCGAGCTTGACGACTTCGGCATCGGCTGGGATCCAGTCGCTGTCGCGAAGCAATGCGCCGGCTTTTGCGGCAAAGACGATGTCGTCCTCGAAAATCGCCCCGTAGCGGGCGTCGCCTTGCGCGATGACAGCCCAGCAGGCCCGGTGACTGAGCAGGCAGGCGATCTCGCCGTCAGTCAATGGCAGCCTGTTCCGATATCCGACATTTTGCGGCAGCTGGTCCAGCTCCGGCCGGTCGCGTGCGTCTATGGCCTGAACGCGTTCGAATGCAACGCCGATGCGGGCAAACTCCGCCGTCACACGGGCAAGGCGATCGGGAGACCGATCGAGATTGATGACCAGACGCTTCATTGCCGAAGAAAATCCCCACCCCCGCGACGCTCGCGCTTTCTAGCAGGCCTGGTGTTGCCGCGTGAGACTTTTTCTGGGGTGGATGGACGCGCCGTGGACCGGAGAAGAAAAGTCGAAACAGCCCTTGACCTTCCAGTTACTGGAAGCCCTATCTCCACGTCACACACCGATCCATCAAGGCATTTTCGAATGACGCATTCAGATCACGATCATCACGCGCACGGCAGCTGCTGCTCGACAAAAGGCGCCGTGCCCACCACGAAGAGCGTCGTCCGCGACCCGGTCTGCGGCATGACTGTCGATCCGGCGGCTGGCAAGCCGACGGCCGAGCATGATGGCCATCTCTATCATTTCTGCAGCCAGGGCTGCCGCACGAAATTCGTCGCCGAACTGGAAAAATTCCTGACCGCCACCGATCCGGTCTGCGGCATGAGCGTCGACCGCGCGACAGCCAGTCATTTTGCCCGCCACGAAGGCCAGGGCTTCTATTTCTGCTCGGCCGCTTGCCAGGCGAAATTCGAGGCGGAGCCGCAAAAATATCTCGGCGGCAGGCCAGCACCGCAGCCGATGCCCAAGGGCACGCAATACACCTGCCCGATGCACCCGGAGATCGTCCGCGACAAGCCCGGATCCTGCCCGAAATGCGGCATGGCGCTGGAGCCGATGGGCGTACCAACGGGTGACGAGGGTCCCAATCCGGAACTGGTCGATTTCACCAGGCGATTCTGGGTCAGTGCCGCTCTATCCGTCCCTTTGCTGGTCGTCGCCATGGCGCCGATGCTTGGCCTGACTTTCCAGGCTTTTGTCGACGAGCGGACGAAGGTCTGGCTTGAGCTGGCATTGGCCAGCCCCGTCGTGTTGTGGGCGGCACTGCCTTTCTTCCACCGCGGCTGGGATTCGCTCGTCAACCGCAGCCCCAACATGTGGACGCTGATCTCGCTCGGCGTCGGCGCCGCCTATCTCTACAGCGTCGTCGCCACGCTGTTTCCGGATATCTTTCCGCATCAGTTCCGCGGCCATGGCGGTGCGGTGCCGGTTTATTTCGAGGCTGCCGCCGTCATCGTCGCGCTGGTCTTCCTTGGCCAGGTGCTGGAGCTGCGCGCCCGTGAAAAGACCGGCTCGGCGATCCGCGCCTTGCTCGATCTCGCACCGAAGACAGCGCGGCTGATCGCCGCCGATGGTTCCGAAAACGACGTGCCCCTCGCCGCCGTCAAGGCCGGCGATCGCCTGCGCATACGCCCCGGTGACGCCGTGCCGGTCGATGGCACGGTGCTGGAAGGACGGTCCTCGCTCGACGAATCGATGATCACGGGCGAGCCGTTGCCGGTCGAGAAGGTCGAGGGCGATGCGCTGACCGGCGGCACGCTCAACAAGAATGGTGCGCTGATCATGCGCGCTGAGAAGGTCGGCGCCGAGACGACGCTGGCGCGCATCGTCGAGCTCGTCGCCAAGGCGCAGCGCTCGCGCGCCCCGATCCAAGGGTTGGCTGATCGCGTTTCTTTCTACTTTGTCCCGGCCGTCGTCCTTGTCGCGATTGTCGCCTTCATCGCTTGGGCCGTGTTTGGACCCGAGCCCAGCCTGATCTTTGCCATCGTCTCGGCGGTGTCGGTGCTGATCATCGCTTGTCCCTGTGCGCTCGGCCTCGCCACGCCGATGTCGATCATGACCGCCACCGGGCGCGGGGCGCATGCCGGCGTGCTGATCAAGGAAGCCGCAGCACTCGAACGCTTCGCTTCCGTCGACACGCTGATCGTCGACAAAACGGGGACGCTGACCGAAGGCCGGCCGAAGCTGACCGATGTCGTCACGGCAAACGGCTTTTCCGAAGACGAATTGCTGGCGCTTGCCGCGGGCCTGGAGAAAGGCTCGGAGCATCCGCTGGCTGAAGCCATCGTTGACGGCGCCGCTACGCGCGGCGTGACCGTTGCAGAGGCCAGCGGCTTCGAGGCGGTCACCGGGAAGGGTGTGTCCGGTTCGGTCTCGGGAAAGACGGTCGCGCTCGGGAACGCCGCGATGATGGCCGACCTTGGCGTCGACATCGCATCCATCTCGGCCAAGGCCGAGGCGCTGCAACTCGAAGGCAAGACGGCGATGTTCGTTGCTGTCGACAAAAAACTGGCCGGCATCGTCGCCGTCGCC
>NZ_RZPI01000670.1:0-2999 GCF_003998715.1 Mesorhizobium sp. M7A.F.Ca.CA.002.15.2.1 | reverse complement strand
GTCCTCGGCCTTGATGGTATGGGTGGCCAGCCCAGACCACAGCGCATCGCCATATCGAATGCGATTGCCGGTCAGCGCCAGATACATGCCGAAGGAGCCGCCGAGATCGGGCAGCAGGTGGCTGGCGCCAACATCCGGAAAGAAGCCGATGCCGACTTCCGGCATGGCAAACTGGGCATTCTCGGTCATCACCCGGTGCGAGCCGTGGAAGGAGATGCCGACGCCGCCACCCATGACGATACCGTCGATCAGGGCGACATAGGGCTTCTTGTAGCTGTTGATGCGGGCGTTGAGCCGGTATTCGTCGGCGAAGAACTCGACCGGCGGTTTTCCCGCCCGACCTGTCTCATAGACATGCAGGATATCGCCGCCGGCCGAAAAGGCCCTGCCCTCTGCCTTGACGACGATGACGTCGATGCCCTGGTCGGCCTCCCAGGCGGAAAGAGCGGCGTCGAGCGCCCCGATCATGCGGTGCGTCAAGGCATTGAGCGCCTGCGGCCGCGTCAAGGTGACGACGCCGGCCCGGCCCAGATGTTCGAAGCGGATCTCGTCGCCTCCGCCAAAATCCATCGTGAAAGAATCCCTCTCCCGGCCGCCGGGACTGAAGTGCTAAAGCGTGGCGCATGGGTGCGTCAATGGCGAGGACACCGGTGCAAGCTCTGGCCCGGACCAGGAGCCAGTGCTAAAAATAGAGCTGCAATACGGAAAACTGGGTAGAGTTCATTGCAGCGTACCTGCTGGGTCTTCGAACGGGACGATTGTTTATGACTCGATTTTCGCACCTTGCGCCGGTGGCAATCGGGCTGAGCCTCTGCTTGGCTGTTCACCCGGTCATGGCGGGGACTTTGGAAGACCTCTACAGCTCGCAGACCATCGTCAACGGCAAGTACGAGAAGAACCGCCAGTCCGGCTTCAAGCGCTGCCTCGACGCGGTTCTGGTGCGGGTTTCCGGCGATCAGCGCCTGCCGGCGAAACCTGAAATGACGGCATTGCGCGACAAAGCCGGCACCTTCGTCGCCAGTTTCCACTATCGCGACCGCATGGAAGGCATTCCCAACCATGACGACCAGGGCACGTACGATCGGCCTCATAATCTCTACTGCCAGTACAAGCCTGCTGACGTCGACCCGGTGCTGGCTTCGCTCGGCAGCAGGCCGTGGCTGACCGAGCGGCCACGGCTGGTGGTGTTTTTGGCGACCGAGCGCGGAACAACGCATTACGCGCTCGATGCCGAGGACGACCGTGGCATGCTGATGCGCGAATCGTTCGGCAATGCCGCCGTACCGCTGGCCATGCAGGTGACTTTTCCCACGGTGGCGCAGCTGTCGCAGGCCGGATTGGACGATCAGGCGCTTCGCAATGCCGAGATGACGAAGCTCGACACCCTTGCGGAGAAGGCCGGCGCCGACCAGGCGCTTTACGGCAGTCTCGTCTGGAGCGACAAGGAACTGGGCTGGATCGCCGACTGGCGGCTGGCCATGGCCGGCAAGACCTACATCTGGCAGGTGCGCGGTGTCGGCTTCGACGAGGCTTTCCGTGTCGCCATCAGGGGCGCGGCACAGATTCTGTCAGGCAATGGGCAACCCGAATAGGCCTCGACCCGGTCGCTGGCACAATCGTGCCGCATTGGTCAGCGGCGGGAGCTCGTGGTAAAAGCCTGCCCGAACGAGAGTACTGGCGATGAACAAATTCACCCCCGCAAAGCCCGCCGGCGCGCGCGGCGTCGACGAAATCACCGGCAGCCGCCGTCTGCGCCGCATGCGCAAGGCCGACTGGTCGCGCCGTCTGGTGCAAGAGAACCGGCTCACGGTCGACGATTTGATCTGGCCGATCTTCGTCGTCGAGGGCAAGGGTGTTTGCGAGCCGATCGCCGCCATGCCCGGCGTCTTCCGCCTGTCGATCGATCTCGCCGTCAAGGAGGCAGAGCGCGCGGCAAAACTCGGCATTCCCGCCCTCGCCACCTTCCCCAATGTGGACATCTCGCTGCGCGACCAGACCGGCTCGCACATCCTCGATCCCGACAATGTCATCAACCGCGCCACCCGCGCGATCAAGGATGCGGTACCGCAGATCGGCATCATCACCGACGCAGCGCTCGACCCATTCACCAGCCACGGCCATGACGGCATCCTGCGCGACGGCATCATCGTCAACGACGAGACAGTGGAACAGGTGACCGCCGCCGCAGTCATCCAGGCGGCCGCCGGCGCCGACATCATCGCACCGTCCGACATGATGGACGGCCGCATCGGCGCCATCCGCGACGCGCTCGATGCCAATGGTTTTCAGGACGTGGCGATCATGTCCTATGCGACCAAATTCGCCTCGGCCTTCTACGGACCCTATCGCGAGGCGGTGGGCACCGCCGGTCTGCTCAAGGGCGACAAGAAGACCTATTACATCGACCATGCCAATTCGGACGAGGCGGTGAGAGAGGCCGAACAGGACATCGCCGAGGGCGCCGACATGCTGATGGTCAAGCCCGGCCTGCCCTATCTCGACATCATCCGGCGGCTGAAGGACGAGTTCCAGATGCCGACCTTCGCCTACCAGGTGTCGGGCGAATATTCGATGATCAAGGCGGCAGGCGCCAATGGCTGGATCGACGGCGAGAAGGCAATGCTGGAATCGCTGCTCGCCTTCAAGCGCGCCGGCTGCGACGGCATCCTGACCTATTTCGCACCCGAAGTGGCGGAGATGCTGAAGGGGTAATTTCTCTTCGCGACGACGGCCGGTCGCGGCGAGCAATGTCGGCCAATCCGCTTCGACATCCATACCAATTTCCGGCTCTTGGCCGGGGAATCCATAGCGAGGGCCACTTGACCGTTGCGTGGGCTTCGTTTGAGCTTGAAAATACCGCTTGCAATTCACAATCGGTTTGTTACAAAAAACTGCTTGCAAAACACAATCGGTTATCGAGGAGGCTCGCATGTCCAAACTTCGCGTCAACGCTTTCACCCTATCGCTCGACGGCTATGGCGCCGGTCCCGATCAGGATC
>NZ_RZPI01000066.1:0-13569 GCF_003998715.1 Mesorhizobium sp. M7A.F.Ca.CA.002.15.2.1 | reverse complement strand
GGGCATGAGATTTGCAGCGGTGCTGAACCGGGACGGCGGCACTTTGCGCACCACCGACCTCGCCGCTTTCTCCGACAGGATGCATCAGACGCTGGAAACGGCAGGCCACTCGCTCAGCATCGAAATTGTCGCCGGCAAGGATGTGGTGGAGACGCTGGACAACGCCGCTTCGCGTCGCTCGGTCGACATCGTGCTGGCGGGTGGCGGCGACGGGACCATTTCCGCCGCGGCCGCCCGACTGATGGGCACGAAGAAGGCGCTTGCCATATTGCCAGCCGGCACCATGAACCTGTTCGCACGCGGGTTGGGCATTCCGCAGTCGCTCGACGGGGCGCTGAAATCCTTCGCCGACGGCGAAATCATTGCTGTCGATGTGGCGACGGCCAATGGCCAACCTTTCGTGCACCAGTTCTCGATCGGCATGCACGCGAAGATGGTGCAACTGCGCCAGAAGATGGAGTTCGGTTCGCGGTTGGGAAAGATCCGCGCCTCGGCCAAGGCGGCTTGGGCAACGATCAACAATCCACCTGCGATGAATGTGACGCTCAGCATCGGCGATGCCGAAATGGCGGCACGCATCACCGGCATCGGCATCACCAACAACTTATTCGGTGAAGGCCATCTGCCTTATGCCGACAATCCTGCGGGCGGCGTGCTCGGTGTCTATGTCACGGTGGCGAAGCAGCGCGCCGAACTGGTCAAGTTCTTCTTCAACATGGCGCGCGGCAAATGGCGCGACAACGAACATGTCGAAATCCACCAGACAAACAGAACGGTGCTGAAAATCCATTCGGGCAGCCGCAAATTTCGCGCCGTCATGGACGGCGAACTGGTCAGGCTTGACCGTGAAACGGTAATCGAGATTCAGCCTGGCGCACTGAATGTATTGGTTCCGGCGAGCGCGGCCCAGTCGAGAGCCGCCTGATGAGGTGCGGCGCAACGGACAGGCCCGCTTTACCCGGCAGGAGCCTGCTCGGTGGTGTTGGGCGGTGTGGGGACATGCTGTTCATCGCTGTTAGGCGCCTTGATCAACACACCATAGATCTCGGCAATGCCCCATGCAGCAAACACCAGAAGCAGTGCGGCGATCAGGATCCGAAATCCATGCCAGCCCCATCGCCCCTGCCGCGCCTTGTTTTCTGGAATGATCTTGGCCATGCTCGATCCCTGTCTCATTCTGCACCAACTGGCGCGCCCGGCAAATCATGGTCGGGTAACGGTTCCTCGCTAGGATGGTTCCGGAAAAGCGTGCTGGCCTTGCACCAGCGCAAGCATGCGGCGACGAAGACCGGGACGAGGCAATTGGGGTGATTGGCAAGACGCAAACAGCACCCGATCTGCCGGCCGAAGTTGCGCTAGCAGTCATGGATATCGACCGGCTGGCCGTGCTGCACGGATTGGAGATGCTGGATACGGCGGCCGACCCCGATTTCGACCGCGTCAGCAGCCTTGCCGCAGCGGTGATGCAGGTGCCGATGGCCCTGGTCACACTCGTCGACCTTGAACGGCATTGGTTCAAATCCTGCTTCGGCCTGGACGAGACCGAAACCGCGACCAACGTCTCCTTCTGCGCCCATGCGATTGCCGCCGGCGACGAGCCGATGGTGGTCGTGGATGCAACGGCGGACCCCCGTTTCAAGACCAACCCGCTGGTCACCGGAAAGCACCATGTCCGCTTCTATGCCGGCGCGCCGATGATCGTGGCAGGTGCCCGCATCGGCACGCTGTGCGTGCTCGACCGCGAGCCGCATGGTTTTCCATCCCGAACCGAGCTCGACCAGTTGAAGGCGCTCGCCGGCCTGGCCGCCAGCCTGTTCACCCTAAAGGACGCAACCCGCAGCGGCGCGATCGCCGAGGCCGCACTTGCGCGCGAGGAAAAACGACGCGCCATCGCACTCGATGCGGCCTCGCTCGCCAGCTGGGCATGGGATATCCGCACCGATGTCATCGAATGCGACACATTGATGTCGGAGCTGTTCAACCTGCCGCGCTCCAACCGGCTGCGCGCACGCGACATCCTCACCGCCATCGATCCGCGCGACGTCTACCAGACCGAAACCCGCTTTCGCGACGCCTTGACCGGCAGCGACGACTATTTCGGCGAATACCGGGTGAAGGGCTTTCACCCGCCGCGCTGGCTCGCCACGCGCGGCCGTGTGATCGAGCGTGACGGCGACGGCAAGCCGACATTGATCTTCGGCGTCAATTACGACATCTCCGAGCGCAAGCTCGGCGACGAACGGCAACGGCTGCTGCTGCGTGAACTCAACCATCGCGTCAAGAACACTCTGGCGACCGTCCAGGCGCTGGCAACCCAGACCGTGCGCCATGCCCGCCAGCCAAGCCAGTTCCTCGAGGCCTTCGGCGCCAGGCTTCAGGCCTTGGGCATCGCCCACAATCTGTTGTCGGACCGCGAGTGGCGTGGCATCGGCATCAGTGAACTCGTCCAGATCGAGGTCAGACCTTTCGAAACGGCCGAGCAGCCGCGCATGACGATCTCCGGCGACGACCTGCTGCTGTCGCCCGACCAGGCCGTCGGGCTTGGCCTGATCCTGCATGAACTCGCCAGCAACGCGCTGAAATATGGCTCGCTGTCGGTGCCGTCAGGCAGGGTCGACCTCGGCTGGAGGACGCAAGGCAGGAAGGATGCCCGGCGTCTTGTGCTGACCTGGCGCGAAAGCGGCGGGCCGCAAGTCGCTCCGCCGGATCGGCAAGGCTTCGGCTCTATCCTCATTCGCCGCAGCCTGGCCAAGGTCATTTCCAGCGAAGTGACCCATGAATTCCGGCCGGAAGGCGTGTTTGCCGAAATATCGATGCCCCTGGAAGAGCTGTCGAAGTGATCTCCCAACAGCTCTATGTCCGCTCGCTCTCATCCGGATCGTCGGATTTCACATTCTCGCGGTAGATGGCGTAGGCCGCGAGCGCCACGGCCGGCCCCAGAATGGCGCCGAGACCGCCTTTTCCCTTGAGCAGGCTCGGCAGCACGGCGAGTGCGGCGGTGACGCCGATCGCCTTCATGTCGGCATTGCGGCGCTGCGCCCGGCGCCGGGCGCGCGAACCTGCGGATATCCGGTAGATCAGCAGGATAAGTCCGGCGAGCACTAGGAAACCGGCGCCAAACCCGAGCGCGGCGGCAAGCGAGCCGTAGCGCATCGCCGTCCAGATATAGGCGGCCCCGACCAGAAAGCCGAGACCGCAAAGCGCAGCGGCCATGGCGATCACATAGACGATTGCCGCCGTGCGCGCCCGGTGAACGGCGGCCACGGTTTCCCCCGAGGCGAGGCCCGAGATCAGGGTTGCCAACATTCCCATCTGTAGCGCGACTAGCGACGCGCGATGAGCGCGAAAAGGAAGCCGACGCCAGCGGCGATTGCCAGTGACGTCACCGGCTTTTCACGCACGCTTGCCATCATCTGCGCTTCGATGTCCTTGGCATTGCTGCGCAAGCTGTCAAAGGCTGCTTCGCCCTGCGCGCGCAACTGCTCGACCCCTTCTGTCGCTGCACGGCGCGCGGTGCCATAGCCATGCTCGCCGGTCTTGGCCAGTTGTTTGGTGAGCTTGTCGATGTCGGCCTTCAACTGCCTGATGTCGGCTTCCAGGTCCGCATTTGCACGGGCGTCGGTTGCGGTCTTTCCTGCGGCAGTGGCCATGGCTTAACTCCTTGTGATTGCTCGGTTTCAAACGCGCTGCGCACCTCATGGTTCCGCCACTGCGGACAAAGTAGCCGAAAACGCATCGGCGCGCACCCGATCCGCCGGCTTCGCAAAAAGACGCTTCCTCAGATTAGTGGCCGGCGCGCCTCGCCCAGCCCTTCCCAGCCGGCGAGCCGCTTGAGCCCTTCATTGTCGGAGACCGCGCAGCCGCCGTCGCGCCAGACGATCAGCTTGCGATCCATCAGCTTGCGGATCGTCTTGTTGGTGTGAACCAGCGACAGGCCGAGCGTATCGGCAATGTGCTGCTGCGTGATCGGTATCTGGACGGATTGGCTGCCATTCAGTCCGACGACCTTGGCCCGGCTGCCGATGAAGGCGATGAGATAGGCGGCGCGCTCGATCGCACTGCGGCGCCCGAGGCTGAGCAGATTCTCGTCCAGCATCCGCTCCTCGCGCGATGCGATCCAGGTGATGTCGTAGGCCAGCCCGGGATGATTGCGGTACAGCTCGTGCAGATATTCGCGCTCGAAAACACACAGCAGCATCGGTGAGAGTGCCTCGACGGAATGCTGCATCTCGCCCATCACACTGCCTTGCAGGCCGATCAGATCCCCGGGCATGAGATAATTGAGGATCTGGCGACGGCCGTCCCGCAGCAGCTTGTAGCGAAACGCCCAGCCGGAGAGCACGGTGTAGAGATGGGCGCTATGGCTTCCCTCCACCAGCACCGTGTCGCCCTTATCGACCGCGAGTTCACCCTTCTTGAATTTGCTGATGAAGGCCAGCTCCTGTTCTTCGAAGTCGCGGAAAACCGGCAACGGCCGCAATGGGCAGTTCTCGCAAGGATATTGGCGGCTGGAGAAAGCGTTATTGTTCTGGACTGACATTTCGCCCCCTTCGAAAGCCCGCTCGACCCCCTTCGAAAGCCGCTCTTGGAGAGCCGCGTTTCAACGCGTTGCAAGGATTGAGGTTCCGCCCGCTGGCCACATGTCTTTTTTAAATGACATCAAGCCAATTAGCGATCATGACTCCGGCGTTTCAAGGAGTCTTTGCCTGTGCCCACATTGCTTGACGGATTGCGGATTCTCGTTTTGGAGGACGAATTTCTCATCGCCATGGATGTCGAGCAACTTTGCCGCGATCATGGCGCCGATGAGGTGGTGATCGCCCGTGACCTGACCGAGGTCGATGGCCGGGAAGTCGCCACGCGATTCGATGCAGCCATTGTCGACTTGATGCTGGGCGGCGCCTCGACGATCGATTTCGCTTCCGGGCTGCGCGCGGCAGGCATACCTTTCGTGTTTGCGTCCGGCTATTCGGATGCCGATGAAATCAAGGCATCGTTTCCGGGCGTCAGGCTGGTTGGCAAACCCTACTCAGGCGAAGACCTGGTGCAAGCGGTCGCGGCGGCCTGCGGACGCGCTTGAGACGCGATCGCGGTCAGCTCGCCGGCGAACTCGTTACCTGGGCCGAAATCGCGTCCGGACCATACTCGTCCTCACCTGATATTTTCAGGATCTCCTGCAAGCGGGTACGGGCTCGGCTGACGCGGCTCTTGATCGTCCCCACCGCGCAGCCGCAGATCTCCGCGGCCTCCTCGTAGGAGAAACCAGATGCGCCGATGAGGATGATGGCTTCGCGTTGGTCCTCCGGCAACTGCTCCAGCGCCCCGCGAAAGTCCTTCAGGTCGAGTTGACCGTGCTGGGCCGGATGAACGGCAAGCCTGGCCGTCATGATACCGTCGCTGTCCTGCACTTCGCGCCCGCGCTTGCGCATTTGCGAATAGAACTCGTTGCGCAGGATGGTGAAAAGCCAGGCCTTGAGATTGGTGCCGGGCTGGAAGCTCTCATGCTTGTCCCAAGCCTTGACGAGTGTTTCCTGGACGAGGTCGTCGGCTTTATCGGCATTTTGCGTCAGCGACACGGCAAACGCGCGCAGACTTGGGATTGCCCCAAGCAGATCAGTCTTGAAGCCTTGTGAGACCGCGGCCATGCCTCAGTCCTTCTTCTGTGCGGGTTCAGCCTGTTCCAGTTGGCTAAGCAACTGGGAAAAGCGATCCGGCACATCGTCGGAGACCAGCGCGTCGTAATATTGTTTGAGTTTGCGTCCGATTTCGGAGTTCGGCCCAAGAGCGTCACCAGAACCGTTCCGGCGCCTGCTCTCGGCGCCAGTCAGAATATCTTTCGTCATATCCTTCATTTTGCCCTTGTATTCCCAGCGCTCAAGCCGCTCTTACCGTACTCAACACAACGCAAGCGGCGCCCTCGTCTGGTTGCCCATCCCCACCACAAACGCCACTCCCCGGCTTTTGTTCCGTCGAGGTGGAACTTTTTCAAAAAATCCGCGTTATCACGGCTTGCAGTCAGCTTGACCTGCTACGCAATCGCGTCATTCTGAGGGAGACGTCTTACCATGAGCTTATCCGCCACCATCGCACCACATCTGCCCTTCCTGCGCCGCTTCTCGCGGGCTGTTTCCGGGTCGCAAGAGAGTGGTGACGCGCTGGTCGCTGCGATGCTTGAAGCCATCATCGCCGATATCGAGATATTTCCCGAAGCATCGAGCGACCGCATCGCGCTGTACAAGGTTTTCGCCAAGCTTTTCACATCGGTCGCCATCCGCGTTCCACAGGAACAGGCGCAATCGGCGTGGGAACAGCGCACCGCCGCCAATCTGAATGCGATCGCGCCGCGGCCCCGTCAGGCCTTCCTGCTCGTGGCGGTCGAAGGCTTCAGCGAGGAGGAAGCGGCTGAGATCCTTGACGTCGGTGACCAGGAGTTTTCAGAGCTGCTTGCGCAGGCGAGCAACGAGATATCCCGTCAGGTGGCAACCGACGTTCTGATCATCGAGGATGAACCGCTGATCGCCATGGATATCGAAGAAATGGTCGAGAGCCTGGGGCACCGCGTCGTTGGAACGGCGCGCACCCATGCCGAGGCAGTGATGATGTTCGGCAAGACGCGGCCGAAGATGGTGCTGGCCGACATCCAGCTTGCCGACGGCAGTTCCGGCATCGAGGCCGTGAACGAAATCCTGTCATCGACGTCGGTGCCGGTCATCTTCATCACCGCCTTCCCCGAGCGCCTGTTGACTGGGGAACGACCGGAACCGGCCTTCCTGGTCACCAAGCCGTTCAATCCCGACATGGTCAAGGCGCTGATCAGCCAGGCACTGTTCTTTGACCGGCAGGCGAAAGCCGCCGCATAGTCGGGAATTGGGAGTGGAGGAATTGACGAACCCAAGGCGATAGCCTCGCTCCCGAATCTCTCCAGATGATCAATTCGTCACTTCGTGCCGCCTGATGCACCCGGGCGGCGACGGTGAATTCCTGCGGTTCCGCTCGAACGATTTGCAAGCACGGTCTTTTTCGGCAAAGGGTGGGAACAAACCGCAACCACCCACGTTTTCATCGCACCATTCGAAGGAGATGGATCATGCTTTACTGGGCGCTCGTATTTCTCGTCGTTGCCATCATCGCCGGCGCGCTTGGTTTCGGCGGCATCGCCGGTACCTCCGCCGGCATAGCGCAGATATTGTTTTTCATCTTCCTCGCCTTCCTGGTCATTTCGCTTCTTGCGGGCCTGTTCAAACGGGCTTCGTAAGGACGGACGGCCGAACACTGGAAGCCGCACCCCTCAAACGGTTTCCAGCCACCGCCGGGCGGTGTCCCTCAAAGGACGCCGTCCGGCGGACCGTTTTTGGCGGCGGGTTTTCCGGAAACCTGTTTGGAACCCATTCAACGATGAGCCGTTCAGCCTGAATTGGGTGGACAGATTGGCCGATGGGTTCCAGGACCGGAAACAGGAAAGACGCCGTGCAAAGCGATGAAGTCATCGCCCTCCATCCCGCCGACAGCGGCATGCAGCTCGGCCGTGCTCTTCTTCACGCGTTGCACAATGCCGGCATTTCCGTTCTCTACCAGGATCGCGAGATGAAAACCGTATGGGCGCGCAACATGCGTGCGCCCTGGGTTTCGGACACCGCCGACAGCATCGGCATCCTGCCGGAGGCGCAGGCCGACCGCATCGGCGCGGCCAAGCGCGACGTCATTGCATCCGGCAACCCCCAACGTCTCGAGATCAGCGTTCCCGTCGAGGATGGCAGCCGCTGGTTCGAGGTGTGGATCGATGCCGATCACGGCGATGGTGGCACCGTGCAAGGCGTCGTCACCACGATGGTCGAGACGACGGAGCAGAAGCGCCGCGAGCAGACCCTGACGACGCTGTTGCGAGAGGTGAGCCATCGCTCGAAAAACCTGCTGGCGATCATCCAGAGCATAGCCACCCAGACCGGCCGCTACTCCGACAGCATCGGCGATTTCCTGACACGCTTTCGCGGCCGGCTGCAATCGCTGGCCTCGTCCCAGGATCTCGTGACCTCTTCCAACTGGCGGGGTGCAGCACTTCGCGAACTCGTATCGGGCCAGGTTGGCCGCTATGGCGGCGATCCGGTTCGGAGCCTGAGGTTTCAGGGGGCAAACCCCTATCTCAATCCCAACGCTGCCTTGCATATCGGCCTTGCGATGCATGAACTCGCCGTCAATTCGGTGAGCTACGGCGCCCTGTCGCGGCCCGGCGGGTACGTCAATGTTACAGCCAACCTGACCGCCGACGACACGGGAACCTCCCTGTCCCTGACATGGGCGGAGGCAATCGGCGCCAGTGATGTCAGGCGTAGCGAGAAGCGCTTCGGCAGCGTCGCACTCGAACGGGTCGTGCCGGCGTCACTGAACGGAACGGCGACGCTCGAAATCGCGGCTGGCCGCCTTGAATACCGCCTTGTCGTTCCGCACGGCAATTTCGAGACGGATTGAGCGACCTTCCTTAACCCGCCGTTCACCATAAAAGCAGATGCTGTTTTTCCCAGATACCGCTGGAACTTGTTGCATCACCGAACATTTCCGCAGCAGGATTTACAGCATGGTGGGAGGAATGCCTTGACGGTTGCCGACATGAACAGACTGGAGCAGGCCGCCCGGATTTCCATGGGCGAGTTTGAGGACTCAGAGGCTTCCACGCCACCGCTGGCTCCTGTTCCCAACGGAGCTTTGCGCCTAGTTGCGCTGGCCTTGGTGGCGGTGATCATGGCGGTCGCCCTGCACCAACTGGTCTACTAGGCCACCTCGTTTCGGCCGGTGGCCGAATCGGCTGTAGCGCCATCTTATTTCCCCGGCCGATCAAGCCAGCCAGGAACTTTGGCGAATGTAGACCGTTACTATGGCGAGAGGACTTCTCGCCATGGAACATATCGCTGCATTGTTGCTGGTCATCGGTTGCTCGAACACGATGGCCGACTGCCGTGAACTCCAGGTGCCCGTAAGCGTTTTCGCGACGGCCGAGCAATGCGTGGCCGAACGCCCATTCGTCTTGGGCGACGTGCAAGGGCAGGCTGACCACATCGTCGCCAAATGCCTTGCGGTCGATCCGGCGCTTGAGGACGACTATGATCAGATCGTCTGGAATGTGCGCGCCGATGGTACGCTTGACGCGTCTTTGGCAATTTCCAGCCTGGTAATGGCATCGAACACGATACGCCCAGAAAAAGACTATCTTCACCAACAATAGATTGCAGCAGCAAAGGCCGTCATTTCATGCTAAATGGCGGCTGGAGCTTACTAAAGTGAGGACACAAAGTGAGGAGTGACTCTATGCGGAAGATGATTATTGCCCTGGTTGCGGTGGTCGCGGTCAGCGGCTGCACCTCGACTGAGAAGGACGTGGTTGGCGGCGGCTTGATCGGCGCCGGTGTCGGCGGCTTGGTCGGCGGCGGTAAGGGCGCGCTGATCGGCGCGGCCGTGGGTGCCGGTTCCGGCCTGCTGGTGCGCAACCTGCGCAACGGCTATTGCCAATATCGCGATCATCGCGGCCGGATCTACACGGCTCGCTGCAACTAATTCGGCGATAATCGAAACGTCGATCCGGAGGCCGGTCCGCCGGCTTCCGGGTTTTTGATGTCTGGATGCTTCCCCCTTGTCGGCAACGGTCGCGCTCAATTGGCGAGTGGAATTTTGATTTCCACGTTCAGCCCATTGGCTTGGTAATCCCGTTTGATCGTACCGCGCAATTCGCGCGTCACGTTGAGGTCGATCAGCTTGGTGCCGAATCCGGTCTCGGCGGGCGCTTCAAGTTTCTTCTGCCCGTTTTCGCGCCAGTTGAGAGCCAGCACCCTGTCGCGCCCTCGGCCTTCGAGCGACCAGTCCACCTTCAGCGCCCCAACGGAATTGCCGGCCTCGCCGTATTTCAGCGCATTCGTCGCCAGTTCGTGGAAGGTCAGGCCGAGCGCTTGCGTCGTGGTTTCGTCGAGCAGCACCTGTGGTCCCGACAACAGCTCATCGGGCAGCTCCTTGCCGAACACCTGACCCAGCTCGATGCGCAGGAGATCGCCAAGATCGGCCTTCTGCCAGCGTGAGCGCGTCAGCATGTCCTGGGAGGCCGCCATCGCCTGCAGCCTAGCCGAGAAGGACGCTGAAAACTCGTTGACGTCGGTCGCCCGCGATGCCGTCTGACGCGCGATCGCCAGCACCCTGGTGATCGAATTCTTGATGCGATGCTTCATCTCCTGCAGCATCAGGTCTTTTTCGATCAGGCTCTTTTCCGTCGTTTCGTGCAATCGCGACGCTGCCTCATAGGCCCGCTCCTGATAGCGCGCCACAAGCGCGATTGCGCCCGCCAACAGCAGGCCGAACAGCCCCAGCATCACCGGAATGGCGCGCGACGACGGCTGCGAGAAGGCGCTTGTCGGCCGGAACAGGACAGTCCATGGCTGTCCGGCGACGATGATCTTTCGCGTGACCAGCAGCCTGTTCCCGAAAGTGGAAGCCGGCGGCGTCTCCGACCGGAACAACAGATTGTCGCCGTTCACGGCACCATCGCCATCATAGATTTCGGTGTTGACCGGCAAAAGCGGCGACCGGCTGAGCGCGGTCTGGAACAGATCGCGAGCCCGGAAGGCCGCATAGAGAAAACCTGATGTCGAGGATCTCGAAGCATTGATGACGTCGGGAGCGGTTTCGACATTGAGCCGCACGAAAACGAAGAAGCCGGTGAACGTCTGCGCGGCGCCCGTGTCCTGGCCCAGCTGCACCAGCCCGCTGGCATGCTGCTGGTCGTCGGACATCGCCTTTTCGATCGCCGCACGCCGCACCGGTTCGCTGAACATGTCGTAGCCGATGCCGGCTTGATTGGATGGATCCAGCGGTTCGAACAGCACGATAGGGGTGCGCCAGGGTTGCGTGGTGTCCGGGTAGATTGGATGACTGACGCCATAATCGTGCAGCATGTCGCGTTCGACCGTCGCCTCGTCGCCCGTCTTTGCCAGCCTGAGGAAGCCGATACCGCGCAAGCCGGCGAAATTCTTGTCGACATCGAGCGCGGTGAAGAAGGCCTTGAACTCATTGCGAGAAATATCGCCATTGCGGGCGTCGAACAGGGCCTGCGTCGAGCGCAGCAGCGACAGATGCAGGTCGATGCGGCTCTCGATCCGGTTGAGCGCATCGTCGGCAGTCGCCTCGAACTTGATGCGCGCGGCTTCCTGCGTGGCGAAGTAGGCAAAACCTGCCATCACCATGCTGATCAGCGCGACGGCGATAAAGGCGATGATCGGGAAAAGCTTCTTCAACGGATCGTGCGGTCCCTGAGCAATGTCGGACCTTTATGCGCAAGTCGCCCTGCCAACACAATGCCAAGGCCAAGCCATCCCTACGGCTGGCATATCACGTGTCCGGCAACCGCGATCTGGCTTGATCTCAGGCCGCGATCTTCAGCGCGCCCGGTCCGGGAATGGCGCCTGGCGGGCATTTGCCCAGAATGATCATGCCCAGCACCTCGTCCTGGGTGACATCAGTGGTGCGGGCGGTGCCGACCACCTGGCCGTTCTTCATGACGCAGACCCGGTCGGCAAGCTCGAACACATCGTGGATGTCGTGGCTGATCAGGAAGATGCCGATGCCGTCGGACTTCAGCTGCTTGACCAGTTCGCCGACCTGCGTCGTTTCCTGCGGACCAAGTGCGGCCGTCGGCTCGTCCATGATCAGGATGCGGGCGTTGAACAGGATCGCACGCGCGATCGCCACCGATTGCCGCTGGCCGCCCGACAGCTTGATCACCGGCTCCTTGAAACGCTGGAACCGGGGATTGAGCCGACCCATCACCTTGCGCGCCTCGGCCTCCATGGCAACGTCGTCGAGCGTGCCCCAGGCGGTCATCAACTCGCGGCCGAGGAACAGATTGGCGGCGGCGTCGACATTGTCGGCCAACGCCAGCGTCTGGTAGATCGTCTCGATGCCGTATTTCTTGGCGTCGCGCGGGTTGGAGATCGATGCCTCCTCGCCGTTGACGAAGATCTGGCCCGAATCGCGCTTGTAGGCGCCGGACAGGATCTTGATCAATGTCGACTTGCCGGCGCCATTATGGCCGAGCAGCGCCACGACCTCGCCGGGGAAAAGATCGATCGAGGCGTCGTCGACGGCGCGGATGCCGCCAAACGCGATCGAGATGTTCCTCATGTCGATCAGCGCGGTGGCTGCAGGAGCAGTCTTGTCAGTCATGGCATGCCCTCCTAGACGCGCTTGCGATAGACGGTGTCGAGCCACACGGCGATCACCAGTACGGCGCCGACGACGATGCTCTGCAGCGGCGAGTCGACACCAAGCAGCACCATGCCGGACTGCAGCGATTGCATCAGCAGGGCGCCGAGCATGGCGCCGATGATCGTTCCCGACCCGCCGGCTAGCGACGTGCCACCGATCACGGCGGCTGCAATGACGAGCAGCTCGTCGAGCGTTCCAAGCACGTTGGTGGCCGAATTCTGCCGGGCCGAGGAGATCGCCGCGGCAATCGTGGCCAGCACGCCCATGATCATGAACACCTTCATGGTGATCCAGCGCGTGTTGATGCCGGCGAGATTGGCCGCCTCGGGATTGCCGCCGATGGCGAAGACATAGCGGCCGAAACGGGTGCGGTTGGTGATGAAGGTCATGACCAGCCCGACGGCGACCGCCATCAGCACCGGTATGGCGATACCGTGGGCGATGAACAGGCCGCCTTCGGGAACGGTGATGTTGTTGGCGGCCGCATATCTGTTCACGATGCCGATCGGCCAGGGGTAGGAGTTGGCGAGCCAGACCGCACCCATGATGGCGCCGCAGGTGACGACACCGAGCAGCGCCTCGGCCCAGATCGGACGTAGCGGAAAACGGAAACGCTTGCGCTGCACCCGCCCGTTGAACAGCCCAAACACCACGGCGAGGCAGGCGACGATCCCGACAACCCAGCTCCAGGTTGCGCCGATCGATCCCGCCGGCCCGCCGCCCATCAGCTGAAAGGTGGCGTTAAGCGGCGCCACGGTCTGGCCTGATGTGACCCACCAGGCAGCACCGCGCCAGACCAGCAGGCCGCCCAGCGTCACGATAAAGGCGGGCACTTCGAGATAGGCGATGACGAAGCCTTGAAAGGCGCCGATCAACAGGCCGAGCGCCAGGCCGATGACCAGCGCCAGGGCCCAGATCCACGGATTGCCGAGTTCGAGCCCGACAAAACGCACCAGGAAATGCACCTGGGCAAATCCCATCACCATGCCGATCAGGCCCTCGGCGGAACCGACCGACAGGTCGATGTTGCGCATGACGATGACCAGCACCATGCCGCAGGCCATGATGGCGACCGCGGATGTCTGCACCGACAGGTTCCACAGATTGCGCGGCGTGAGAAAGGTGCGGCTGTCGAAATCGAGCGGGTTGACGCCGAGGCGCAGGCTGGAAATGACATGCAGCCCAATCCAGATGACCAGCAGCGCGCCGATCATGCCGAGCATCCGGGTGTCGATCTCGGTCGCCTTCAGGAACCGGGCGACGGCGCCGAGTTCCGACGCGCGCGCCGTATCGGCCTGCGGGTTGGACGTCGTGTCGGTCATGATTTCC
>NZ_RZPI01000669.1:0-3000 GCF_003998715.1 Mesorhizobium sp. M7A.F.Ca.CA.002.15.2.1 | reverse complement strand
GCCTGAAGTCGATCGAGACATTCACGGGCTGGCGCTGTTTCGGTGTCGTTCCGTGGCTGAAGGCGGCGGCACGCTTGCCTTCGGAAGATTCGGTGGTGCTGGAGCGGCTGGCGTCCGGCGAAGCGCGCGCGCTGAAGGTGGCGGTGCCGATGCTTGGCCGCATCGCCAATTTCGACGATCTCGACCCGCTCAAGGCTGAGCCGCAGGTCGAGGTGGTGTTCGTGCCGCCGGGAAAGCCGCTGCCCGCCGATGCCGGGCTGGTGGTCATTCCAGGCTCGAAGTCGACAATCGGCGATCTCTTGAAATTCCGCGAGAACGGTTGGGATCGCGACCTTCTTGCGCATCGCAAGTGCGGCGGCCATGTCGTGGGCATTTGCGGCGGCTTCCAGATGCTCGGCCGCATGGTGCGCGATCCCGACGGCATCGAAGGCAGCGTCACCGAAGCCGAAGGGCTCGGCCTGCTCGACATCGAAACGGTGATGGAGCCGGAAAAGACGGTGCGCAACGTCAGCGCCCGTTCGGTGCCGTTCGACCTGCCGCTCGAAGGCTATGAAATCCATCTCGGCCGCACCACCGGGCCGGATACGCTGAGGCCGTCTGCAGTCATCAATGGCATCGATGACGGGGCAGTGTCGGTCGATGGCAAGGTGATCGGCACCTATATGCACGGTCTGTTTGGCGCCGACGGCTTTCGCGGAAGATTCCTCGAAAGCCTCGGCATCAAGGGCGGCGGCATCGATTACCGAGCCGAGGTCGAGCGGGCGCTGGACGAGGTCGCAGCCGAGCTGGAGACCCATCTCGACTGCGACGCGATCTTTGCACTGGCGCGGTAATTCGCGGTTGGCTCAGCCCTTGTCGCCTGCCTTCGGCCAGTAGGTACCGAAGGACCAGACGTTGCCTTCCGGGTCGCGGCAGATGAACTCGCGGCTGCCATAGTCGCGGTTGGTCAATTCCTGGATGATCGTGGCGCCAGCCTTCCTGCCCTTGGCATAGGCGGCATCGGCATCATCGACGGCGATGTAGATCGACTTGCCGCCGCCTGAGCCGGGTTCGCCGACCATCTTGCCGTAGTCGTCGTCGCGCACGGTGCCCAGCATGATCATCGAGGAGCCGAAGACCAGTTCGGCATGGTGCACGACGTCGCCTTCGCCATAGCGGGCCCGGACGCTGAAGCCGAAGGCTTCGCCCAGCCAGTCGATCATCTTTGCCGCGTTCCTGTAGCGCAAGGCGGGGTAGAGGCGGGGCGCTTCGGTGGTGGTGGTCATGTCGATCTCCTTCAGTGGGGTTGGTCGATGCCCCACTGTGGGTAAAGGCCGTTCCGGCGTCTTGAAGAAATGTTACCTGGCCGAGATTCCGGTTGGTGTCTCGCCGGCGAGGTCGCGGAATTCGCGTACCAGATGCGCCTGGTCGGCATAGCCGCAATCGGCTGCGATATCGGCCCAGTCGACGGCCTGCTGCCTCGACAGGCCGAGCGCGCGGTTGAAGCGGACGATGCGCGACAGTGTCTTGGGGCCCATGCCGATGGCGTTGGAAAAACTGCCGGCGAGATGTTTGCGGCTCCAGCCCAGCCTTTCGGCGATCGATGCAATGCGGGTCCGGCCGCCGGATGTGATGATGCGGTCATAGGCCCAGGCGATTTCAAGTGGCGTCTCGGCGGCCTTCTCGAGACGGGCGGTGACGAAGGCTTCGGCCATGTCGAAACGCGTCGTCCAATCCGGCGCATTGCCCAGCCATTCACGCAGCGCCAAGCCCTGAGCGCCAAGCACGTCGTCGAGGACGACCATGCTGTCTGTCAGTTCGCTCATCGGCAGGCGGAAGAAACGGCGTGCGCCAAGCGGCGTGAAGTTGACCTGGACGCAGCAGGCGCCGCCGAAGGATTCGATCACCACCGGTCCGGCAAAGAGGCCGGCGGCGAAACTGGCGAAGCGGTCATTGTCGCCGGGCGCCTTGCCGAGGCCGATGGCGAAGGGTTCGGCGAAGCTGATGACCAGCGGTACGGTGAGCGACGCATATTCGACGTTGCGCATATGGCCGGGCGCCATTTCGCGATAGCCGCAAATGTCCGACACAATGCCCTGAAGTCGAGGATCGGGCAGGCGCCGGCGCATCTCAAACCGCCCGGCGACGGACCGGTCCTGCTCTTGCTGGGGTTGCATCTTGACTGGCATCGGCCATCCTCGCGCCAGTCAAATCTAACAGACCAAGGGCCGGAATCAAAAGCGCCCGGCTTTTGGCCGGGCGCTCCTCGTCCCCACTTCAAGGGAAATGGTCAGGCGCCGCGCATCAAGCAGCCGCCGGCAAGCACGATGAAAGCAATAAGCACGATCCACGCCGATGCGAGTGGAATGAATGAGAGAACGCCAAGCGCGGCGAGAACGCCGATGATGGCGATAACAACGGAGATGATAAAAACGATCTGGGTAGGTGCGCTAAGATTCATGTCTGCCTCTCCAACATGATTCGAACAGCGGCATCCTATCAGGGCGCGGGATCACACACCAATCAAGGCCCGCAGCGGGTTCGCCGGGTCAGCCAGCAGCTTCACAGCAAGCGCCAGGCATACGATCACCAGCAGCGGCTTGATCAGTCTTGCGCCGATGCGCATGGCCAGGCTGGCGCCGACGCGAGCGCCGAGGAACTGGGCGACGCCCATCATCAGACCGATCTTCCAGTAGACGACGCCGAAGGCCGCGAAGACGATGAAGCCGCCGATGTTGGAGGCGAAGTTGAGCAATTTGGTATGCGCCGTCGCCTTGAGCACGCCGTAGCCGGCAAGTGCCACGAAGGCCAGCATGTAAAAGGAGCCGGCGCCTGGCCCGAACAGGCCATCGTAGAAGCCGATGGCGGGCACCAAGGTCAATCCAAACAGGAACGGCGACAGGCGCTCGGCGCGGTCGACATCGTTCATGTTGGGCTTGAACGCGAAGTAGAGCGCGATGGCGATCAGCACGATGGGCAGGGCAGCCCGCAGTATGTCACCCGGCACGATCGTCGCCAGCA
>NZ_RZPI01000668.1:0-3010 GCF_003998715.1 Mesorhizobium sp. M7A.F.Ca.CA.002.15.2.1 | reverse complement strand
CAATGATCCGCCGCCCAAGCTGATCATCAACCAGGCCGGCGAAATCTCCGGGCGTTTCGGGACGCCGGCCTGGTTGATGATCAGCTTGGGCGGCGGATCATTGGGACGAAGCCGCTTGAGCATATCGATGAGGTTCTTGGTGTTGCGCAGATTGGCAAGTTCCGGTGTCGCGGTGATGACGATCTCGTCGGCCTTGACCAAGGTGTTCTTGGTCCAGCCCGTCCAGGCATGGGGGACGTCGAGCACCAGAAGCGGCACGCTGCGCTGGGCGGTGTCGATGAGCTGAACGAAGGCCTCTGGATCGAAATCATAGACCCGTTCGAGCGTCGAAGGCGCCGCCAGCAGCGACAGATGCTCGGCGCACTGGGTCAGCAGCCGGTCGAGATAGACTTCATCGATGCGTTCCGGTGAAAACACCGCCTCGGCGATGCCTTGCGCCGGATCCTGGTCGAAATTGATGTTGGCGGTGCCGAAAGCCAGATCGAGATCGGCGACGACCACTTCGGATTTGAACAGGGAGGACATCGCCCAAGCCACATTGTGGGCGATCGTCGAGGAGCCGACACCGCCCTTGGCGCCGACGAAGGCGATCGAGCGGCCGAGCGGCTCGGCTTCCGGATCGATGAAAATCGACGACACCACGCTGACGATGTCGGCCATCGAGACCGGAGCGATCACATATTCGGAAATGCCGTTGCGGATGAGTTCCCGGTAGAGGCCGACATCATTGTAGTGGCCGATCACCACCACCTTCGACGTCGGATCGCAATATTCCGAAAGCTGGGCGAGTTGTTCCAGCAATTGCTTGGGCTCGCTGCGCGATTCCAGCAGGATCAGATTGGGCGTCGGCGCCGATTGGTAGAATTCGATGGCAGTGGGAACACCGCCCATGTGGACCTTGAGATGCGCCTTCGTCATGCGACGGTCCTCGCCGGCGCGCTCGACCGGGTTGGCAACACCCTCGGTCTCGCAGAATGCCTGGATCGAGATGCGCGGGATCGGCCGCAACGCCTGCATCGCGGCGATGTCCTGCTGCGAGGTATCGCTGCCGTCCACCGGGGCGTCGTAGGCAAGGTTGCTCATCGTCATGCTCTCTCCCGTGGCCTGTTCTATCCGAGATTTGCGGCTCAGTACGTCACTTCCGAATTGCCGAGGAACTCTTCCGAAATGCCTCTCTTTTGGTAAACATCGATGGCTTGGCTACGATTTGCCGGATCAATATTGGCAGATTTACGCGGGCCGAGCAGGTCGGCGGGATTGGCCATCTGGGCGGCAAGATTGTTCTGATAGGAGCAGCCGAAGTCGGCATAGTGCTTGTTCTCCGATGTCTCCATAAGATCTTCGGGCCAGCGGCCGCACTTATCGGTCTGGGCTTTCACCGAGATATAAGCAACGCGAATCGGGGCAGAGGCTTCGGCGGAGGCGGACTGATAGGAGGTCACGACAATCCGATTGCGCTTGATGCCGCTGGCAACCGCCAGCCGGGCGAAATCGCGGGCCGCCGTGGTCGCGGCGACCTCGTTGGCCGATCCGCTCGGGACCTGGATCGTCAGCGTCGGGGCGGCACTTCTGTCATAGCCATCCAGGAAGCCAAGAAGCGTATCGCGCTGGGAGCCGGTCATGCCGCGGTCACCGGCGCCGACAGGCAGGTCGATCTTCTGATTCTTCTCGGCGATGACGATCGGATGGTTGGTGCGGTAATCGTCCGGAATGGCGCCGACCGTGATGCTGTCGCGCTGGGCGCAGCCGGCGAGCAGCGCCGCCACCGCAACCGCCAGGACAGGAACGGCTCGCCGGCAGACCCGTGAACGGCCGAGACGGGTCGTTGCGGCGATGGTGCTTGCCTTCAATGCTGACTGAGACATGTCCGCTTCCCCGCTTACTTGTAGATGAAGCCGACAACGCCGTGGTAGCGGCCATTGGGCTTGTCGGTCTGCATGGTGCCGTAGACGCGATTGACGCGGCCAAGGAACATGCCGGCGCCATCGCTGGCGGCGTTGAAATTGTCGTCCGGCTTGGCAAGGTCGTTGCGCGCCACCGGCTTAACCAGATAGGGCGTGATGATGATGACGAGCTCGGTCTCGTTTCGCACGAAATCCCTGCTGCGGAAGAGCGCGCCAAGCACCGGGATCTTTGTCAATCCAGGCAATCCGTTGACGGCTTGCCTGACATCGTCGCGAACCAGGCCGGCGATCATCATGGAGCCACCGGATGGCAATTCCACCGTTGTGTCGGCAAGGCGCTTGCGCAGCGACAGGGCATTCATGCCGGGACTCGTCACGCCTGAGGAGAACGATACGGATCCCTCGGTTGTCGGCTCGGAAACCGACGTCCTGACTTTCAAACTTATGCGGCCGGGAGACAACACAACCGGCTGGAATTCCAGGCCGATGCCGTACTCGATCTTTTCGACGCTGTAGGTCTTCAGGCCGGTCTGGTTGTCTTGCGATACATTTGCCGAGACACCCGTGACCATATTGTATTCACCGCCGACCTTGAAGGTTGCCTTCTCGCCCGACACAGCCGTCAAGGTCGGCTCGGCCAAGGTCTTCATCACCCCGGACTGCTCCATAGCGTTCACATAAGCCTGCAGTCCTGAAGCGCCGATTTGAAAGCCGGAATTCGACAGCTGTTTGCCGAGACCCGTGAAGTTGTCGCTGATTGCGCCGTAACTAATGCCGTTGCTGCCGCCGCTGCCAACCATGTTGACGCCGAGCTGCTTCATCACCGAGCGGCTGACTTCGGCGACCGTGACCTTCAGCGTGACCTGGTCGTCGCCAATGATCTGGATCAGGTTGACGATCTGGCTGGTGCGGCGCTCCTGGTCCGGATTGTTGATGTCGACACCGCTCTGGGCCGAGCCGCCAGCCGCGGTCTGCGAATATTGTCCCGTCGTCGCTTCACCACCCGACACGAACATGTTCGCCAACTGTTCGGCGCGCTTGGCATCCAGGGGGGTATCCACGGTTCCTGTGAGAACGACGTTGTCGTTCAGCAGTTCCACCTTGAC
>NZ_RZPI01000667.1:0-3011 GCF_003998715.1 Mesorhizobium sp. M7A.F.Ca.CA.002.15.2.1 | reverse complement strand
ACATAGGTTGGTGGCGGCGGCTCGACCGGACCCGGCCCGGTGGTGGCGCATGCGGAAACCGCGATCGAAGCGGCGCCCAGGGCTGCGGCATTGAGAAAGCCGCGACGGCTCAGGCGAAAAGATTCGATTTCGGTTATGGACATGGTTGCCTTCTTTAAGTCTCAAATCGCAACAAAGCGTGAATTCGCCGACAGTTACGCGGGTGCCTGACAACACCTGGGGCGATAGGCGGTTCCGATTCTGGCCCGAACGTGGGCAAAGAAAGGCGAAGCTGTGACCAGGCTGCTACTGTGGCGCCAGAGACACAGGTCTCTTAGCTGCCGGGCACAAGGGCTTCGAGCGACGGCAGGATCAGGGCCGGTGGGAAGTCCCGGTATTCTTCGGGCTGGTTGGAGCGGTTGATCCACACCGTGCGAAAGCCGAATTTGGTGGCGCCTGCAATGTCCCAGCGATTGGACGACTGGAAGGAAACCGCGCCGGGGTAGAGGCGCCGGCCGGTGGCGACCATGTCGTAGACCGCGGGATCGGTCTTGAAGCGCCGCACCGTATCGACGGAATAGATATCGTCCAGAACCTGGTCGAGCGCGGCGGATTTGACCGCCGCCTGCAGCATTTCGGGCGAGCCGTTGGACAGGATCGCCAGCCTCGCTCCCGAAGCCTTGAGCGCCTTGAGCACGGCCGGCACTTCCGGATAGCAATCGAGCCGCCAATAGGCATCCAGCAATATCGCCTTGAGACCGGGGTCGGCCGAGGGAACCTTGCGCAAGGCGAAATCGAGCGCCTGTTCGGTCAGTTGCCAGAAATCGGCATAGGCGCCCATCAGCGTGCGCACCCAGGAATATTCGAGCTGTTTGGCGCGCCAGATCTCGGACAGCAATTGGCCGTCCGGCCCGATCCGGTCGGCATGACGGCGTACGGCGGCATGCACGTCGAACAGCGTGCCATAGGCGTCGAAGACATAGGCGGCGTATTGCATGACAGCAGTTTTGAGGGCAGGCGCGACAAGGTGCAAGCTTTGATTGCATTGCGCCCCGGCACTGGCCTCAACAAAACTCCATGATGCCGGTTGACGGCGCCCGCCAAAGCATCTTCCAATGGCTGTCACACGAGACCGATTGAGACGGGACGAGATGATGACACTGGCGGCTGCGGCGCAATCCACGACATGGACTTTCGTCGATGGTGATTGGCACGAAGGCAACGTCGCCATTCTGGGGCCGCGCAGCCACGCCATGTGGCTCGGCACCAGCGTTTTTGACGGCGGCCGCTGGTTCGAAGGCGTGGCGCCGGATCTCGACTTCCACGCAGCCAGGGTGAATTCCTCGGCGATTGCGCTCGGCCTGAAGCCGAACATGAGCGCCGACAAGATCGTCGGGCTGACATGGGATGGGTTGAAGAAGTTCGACGGCAAGACGGCGGTCTATATCAGGCCGATGTACTGGGCCGAGCATGGCGGCTATATGGGCGTGCCGGCCGATCCCGCCTCGACGCGCTTTTGCCTTTGCCTCTATGAATCACCGATGATTCCGGCGACTGGCTTTTCGGTGACCGTGTCGCCGTTCCGGCGTCCGACCATTGAAACCATGCCGACCAACGCCAAGGCCGGCTGCCTTTACCCCAACAACGGTAGGGCCATTCTCGAAGCCAAGATGCGCGGCTTCGACAACGCAATGGTGCTCGATATGCTGGGCAACGTCGCCGAGACCGGAACCTCGAACATCTTCCTGGTCAAGGATGGCCACGTCTTTACGCCTGCGCCGAACGGCACCTTCCTATCCGGCATCACCCGCTCGCGCACGATAGCGCTGCTCGGCGAATATGGCTTCAGGACCACGGAAAAGACGCTGTCGGTGCGCGATTTCCTCGAAGCAGACGAAATTTTTTCGACCGGGAACCATTCCAAGGTGGTGCCGATCACGCGCATCGAGGATCGCAATCTGCAACCCGGGCCGGTGGCCAAAAAAGCGCGCGAACTCTATTGGGATTGGGCGCATTCGACTTCTGCTGTTTGAGCGGATAAAAAGGCGATCGACGCTTCATCCGGAGTTGTCCCAACCCATTCCAGACCTATCTTACTCCGGTATCGACACCGGATTTTTCCACGAGGGAGTACTATCCATGGCCTTTGAATTGCCCGCTCTGCCTTACGACTATGAGGCCTTGCAGCCTTACATGTCGAAAGAGACGCTGGAATATCACCACGACAAGCACCACAAGGCGTATGTCGATAACGGCAACAAACTCGCCGCCGAGGCCGGCTTGGGCGATCTGTCGGTCGAAGAGGTGGTCAAGCAGTCGTTCGGCAAGAATGCCGGCCTCTTCAACAATGCCGCCCAGCATTACAACCACATCCATTTCTGGAAGTGGATGAAGAAAGGCGGCGGCGGCAACAAGCTGCCGGGCGCCTTGCAGAAGGCAGTCGATAGCGATCTCGGCGGCTACGACAAGTTCAAGGCCGACTTCATTGCCGCTGGCACGACACAGTTCGGCTCCGGCTGGGCCTGGGTCTCGGTCAAGGATGGCAAGCTGGCGATCTCCAAGACACCGAACGGCGAAAACCCGCTCGTCCATGGCGCGTCGCCGATCCTCGGCGTCGATGTCTGGGAGCACTCCTACTACATCGACTACCGCAACGCCCGGCCGAAATATCTCGAGGCGTTCGTCGACAGCCTGATCAACTGGGACCATGTCCTGGAATTGTACGAAAAGGCGAAGTGATCGATTTCCAGAAGCCCCGGTATCACCCGGGGCTTTTCTTTTCTGCGTCCCGCAAGAGCAAAGGTCCGGCAAAAATCATCAGGGGGAAGGGAATTTTCCCTCTGTAACATCCGTTGACGTCCTGTCCCGAAATGCCTTCATCATGGAGCCAATTGAATGAGAAAGCTTGTTATCGCCATCTCTATGCTCGCACTCGCGGCTTCGGCGGCCTTTGCCGACCCGATCCTCGACCGGCAGGCACTGATGAAGGAACGTGGAAAGATCGTCGGCGGCCTGTCGAAAGTGGTCAAGGG
>NZ_RZPI01000666.1:0-3011 GCF_003998715.1 Mesorhizobium sp. M7A.F.Ca.CA.002.15.2.1 | reverse complement strand
AGCTGGCGCTCATCGAGTTGGGCCATTCGTCAAAGATCCCTGTTGTTTCGTTGCCGTGGCTCGAGCACGTCGCTGCTCAAGACGCCTTCGCCGTGCTCGGGACGCCGATCAGGCCCGCATAGGCGGCCAGATAGTCGCCGGCCATTCTTCGGGCGGAGAACCGCTTTTCGAAAACGGCCCTCACCTTTCGCCTGTCGAGTTGCAGCAAGTCCGGCACCGCAGCGACCGCGCTATCCATTGTGTCAGCGATAAAACCGGTGACGCCTTGATCGATGATCTCCGGCAGCGCACCGCAACTCCAGCCGATGACCGGTGTGCCGCAGGCCATTGCCTCGATAGCGGCAAGGCCGAACGGCTCCGGCCAGTCGATCGGGAACAGCAGGCCTGCCGCCTTGCCGAGAAATTCCGCCTTCTGGTTTTCCTCGATCTCACCGACATAGACAACGCGATCGCCATCGATCAAAGGCTCGACCACCTCACGGAAATAGGCGCGATCGTCGTCGCCGATCTTTGCCGCGAGCTTGAGCTTGAGCCCCGAACGCAAGGCGATCTCGATGGCGCGATCCGGGCGCTTGTCGCGTGAGAACCGGCCGAGGAAGGCAAGGTAGGGTTCTTCGGCGGCCGTCTCGAACGTCGGCTCGTAGAGAGCAGTCGGCAATCCGTGATGGATCGTCGCCAACCAGTTGGCGTTGGCAAGGCCCGCCTTCTGGCTGTGCGAAATGGAAATCAGGGGAAAGCGCGGGAACCGTTCATAGGCCGGCGCCAGGTCGACATAATCCAGCCTGCCATGCGGCGTCGTCACCGTCCGCTCCGCAATATCCTCAAAGAAGGAAAAATGCAGGAAGTGGCTGAGGTGGAAGTGGATGACGTCGAACTCCGACGCCCGTTCCCTCACCTGCGCAAGCATCGAAAGATGCGCCGCGATCTCGGATTTGAGCGGACGCGGATCGAGGCGCAACGCGCGTTCCCGGCTGGGTACCAGCTTCGCGGAGGTCTGGCTGTCGCCACTGGCAAACAGCGTCACCTCATGACCCAGATCGACCAGCGCTTCGGTCAGATACGAGACGATGCGCTCGGTGCCGCCATAGAGCCTTGGCGGCACCGATTCATAAAGCGGCGCGACATGGGCGATTTTCATATTTCATCCTGGATGCTGGGCATGCAGGTGTGAAATGCGTCAACGGCTCGATTGGTTCCGATTTTATGGTCGAGCCGTCGGCACCAGAGGCCGCAGTCGGCATGGAACTGTGCGTCAAACGGATTGCGCGATCAGGGTCAGAAAGCCACCGCTCAGGGCAACATTCCCGACGAAGCCATTGATGCGGGACGCACGGTCCGGACCCTGATGGTCCCAGAAATTGTGGAACATCGGCGTGGCGACGATGAGGAACAGCAGCAGCACCGTGGCCGCGAGTGCCGTCCACAATCCTGCGATGACCAGCACACCGGCGGCGACCTGAAGCACGATACCAGTCCACAGTGCCAACCGCGCCTGCGGCACACCGCGCGCGGCCATCAGCTGGGTCAGGAAGGCCGCGTTCTGGATGTTGCGCAGGCCGGCGAAAACGAAGGCGCCGCCGAGCAGCAGGCGAGCGAGAAACAACAAGGTCGAAGGCAAATCCGCAGGCATCAAACTCTCCCCTTTAAAGGTTTAAGGCAGTGGGAGCGCGCTCTCCACGGCGCTCCCAACATGATTGGACAATCAGGCAGCCTTGGCCGCCGGCATCGGATGTATGGCTTGGAACGGGATGCACAGCCGGTTCCAGGTGTTGATCATGCCGAGCGCAACGGACAGCTTGACCAGCTCCTCTTCTGAGAAATGCTCCAGCGTACGTGCATAAAGTTCGTCCGGCACGCCGTTGTTGGCGATCAGGGTGACGGCTTCGGTCCAGGCCAAAGCCGCGCGTTCACGCTCCGAGAACAGCGGCGATTCCTTCCAGGCTGAAACCAGATAGAGCCGCTGCTCGGTCTCGCCGTCGCGCCTGGCCTCGCGGCTGTGCATCTCGACGCAGAACGAGCAGCCATTGATCTGCGAAGCCCTGAGCTTGATCAGGTGCAGCAGGCTCACCTCGAGCCCGCATTCGTCCACCGCCTTGTTGAGCGCCGACACCGCCTTCATGATCTCCGGCGCCTTGGCGAAAAATTGCAGCCTCTGTTTCATCGTCTCGTCCTTTCACGTCTGCTTGGGTTTTGAGGTTTTGGAGTTAACTGGATTTCTGCGGCCGCTGGTGGCGCTCGACAAAGGCGCAGCTCGCAGCAAGCGACCTGGGATCGCCTTCTGCCGCGTAGGTGGCCACGATATCGGACAGCTTGGTCTCGGCGAGCGCGGCGCGATAGGCGCGTTCGGCCTTCAGCATCGCGGCGTTGATGCCGCAGGGTTTCACATAGGCCGACGCATCGAGCTTCACCGGACCGCGCTGGCGGATCTCGCCGCAGCGGAAGGCCGGCTCGCGGCCCTCGACGGCCAGCACGATGTCGAGCAGCGTGATGCGCTCGGCTGGCCGCGCCAGCCGATAGCCACCGGCAGGCCCGGGCACCGATTCCAGGACGCGCGCCGCGCTCAGCATGTTGAGATGCTTGAGCAGATAGCTCGGCGAAAGGCCAAAGGCCTCGGCGAGAGCGGCGCCCGGCATGGTGCTATTGCCTTCCACACTGGCCAGCGTGGCGGCGCAATGGATGGCTGCTTCAACACCCTCGCCCAGCTTCATCGAACAGGTTCCTTATTCATGGATACATACTATCGTGGATAATTCATATCTGCAATAGGAAAATGAAAAACGGCGCTCGAAAGCGCCGTTTTTCTCTTGGGGGAGTTCCTACTCCGCAGCCACCTTGGCCATCGGGTTGTTCGGGTGCGTGGTCCAGTTGGCGTAGACCGGCGATACCGGCCTGCCGGTGCGCTGGTCCATCACACCGGCTGCCAGCGGCTCCATGGTAATGCAGTTCTCGACCGGGCAGACATTGACGCAGAGATTGCAGCCGACCATCGACGGCAAGGGCTCGCATGGCGG
>NZ_RZPI01000665.1:0-3014 GCF_003998715.1 Mesorhizobium sp. M7A.F.Ca.CA.002.15.2.1 | reverse complement strand
ATCGCATGCCACTCGTGGTCCTCGACCGCCTTGCGGGTGGCGGCCTGTGTCCAGGCGGTGGCCACCGACAAGGGCAGCAGCAGAGCGGCCTCCAGCGCGGGCGCTAGCCAGCGCGGTCCGAATGAGAGATTGTTGATGACCAGAAGCTGCAGGCAGATGATGACGAGAACGGCCGCACGGGCCATCCAGAAATCGAGCGCACGGTAGTGGATGATGGCATGGTGGTGGCGCATTTATCAAATCCTGGATGCTTTTTGGGGGACGGGAACCGGTCAGGCGTAGGCGACGCCTGCCGCGATCACGCCCGATGCGCCGTGCCCGGCATGTTCAGGGCGCTCCGGGACGGCGTGTTCCATTGTTGTCCTGCTGGCATGTGATGATGAGAGAGGCGGCATGGTGGCGCGAAACTCTGCCTCAATCTTGGTTTTGCCATGGTCACCCAAGTTTACATTTTCGTAAGCTTCGAGTTCTGGGCTGTTCCAAAAACCGTCCGGTGTGATTTATCCACCGCATGACGCGAATCGACGAACCCATGAACGGTTGGCTGCCGGTCGGCAGTTCTGTTCCAGGCGACTGGCGGCAGTCGTCGATCTGGCAGGGGCTGACGCGCTATCCAGAAGCCGGCCTGGCGCTTTTATGCCTGACACAGATCCTGTGCTGGACCGTGGCGCCCGCGCTTGTCGACGTGTCACCGCCCAACGATGTCGTCGAAGGCTTCATGTGGGGCCGCGAATGGGTGCTGTTGACCTACAAGCATCCACAGCTTCCCGGCTGGCTGCTCGAGATCAGCCATCTTCTGACCGGATCGTTCCGCTGGCCGCAATATCTCGTGGCTCAGCTAACGATCTCGGCCACTTTCGTGCTAGTCTATCTGCTGGCCCGCGACATGCTCGGGCGAACCCGCGCGCTGGCCGCCGTGCTTCTGATGCCGTCGCTCTATTTCTTCGGCTGGCCGACCCCACAGTTCAATCATGACTACGCGCAGATGCCCTTCTGGGCCGCTATCTGCTGGCTGTTGTGGCGTGCGGGCCGTGGTGGTGGGCCGGGCTGGTGGCTGGCGCTCGGGCTGGTGTCGGGCGTCGGGCTCTATGCCAAGCTTTCCACCGGCCTATTATTGCTTTTCGGGGCGATCTGGCTGCTGTCGGACACACGCGCACGCAGTCGGCTCGCCACGCCCTGGCCATGGCTCGGGCTCGCGGTTTTCGGCGCTGTCGCCGCTCCACTGGCCGCCGAACTCTGCCGCGTCGATTTCCTGCCGCTGACCTATGCCGCCTGGCGCGATCAGTGGGTGGTGGCTCATCGCTCCCGCTTTTATTATATCGGCGTCCAGATGGCTGGGCTCTGCGGCTTTCTTCTGGTGCTGGCGATATCAGGGCTGCTGCGGCGCTCGCCCGCGCCGCAAAAGCCCGTCGGGCGCGGCACGCTGGTCTATCTCTTGTGGATGGGGGTTGGCCCGGCGATCCTCGTCATGGTGGCGTCCCTGTTCACCGGCGCCGGCGAGGCCTGGGGCGCGCCGATGTACAATCTTGCTGGCGTTGTGGCGCTCGCCTTGCTGGGCCATCGCCTCGGCGCCATCGAGATGCGAAAGCTGGCGATCTGCGCGCTCATCTCCATTGTCGGCATATCCGGTGCCTATGCGGGCATCCGCTGGACGAAATGCAATCTGCGTGGGCGCATGGACGCCGTCTGCTGGCCGGCGCAAAAGATCTCGGATGAGGCAGAGGCTGTCTGGCACGCTGCGACGCCCGATCGGCTCGACATCGTCGGCGGCCATGCCCTTATTGCGCCGCTGGCGGGCCTCAATGCCTATGACAAGCCGTCGATCTTCACCGAACTGAACATGCAGTACGCCCCCTGGATCACCAAGGAGCGGCTGCGCGAGCATGGCATATTGCTGGTCTGGCCCGGGCGCGATGTGCCATCTTATCTGCAGGCGTGGGTGGGCGACATCCCGATCAAAACCGTTCTTTTCGACTGGTCGCTCAAGGCGCCGCCGGTGGCGATCAGCTTCGCAGCCATTCCGCCTGGCGCGCGGCAGTTGCCGGGTGCTATCGACGGCCTCGCCCGACCGAGCAACTGAAGCAGATCCGCCGGTCCGCTGGACGAAGCAGGTGACAATGCCCATCTATGTCCAGACAAACTTGCCTTTGAGGAGACGTGATATGGCGACTTCGACCGAACGCGCAGTCCTTGCCGGTGGCTGCTTCTGGGGTATGCAGGATTTGATACGGCGCTATCCCGGCGTCATTTCCACCCGTGTTGGCTACAGCGGCGGCGACGTGCCCAACGCCACCTACCGCAACCACGGCAGCCATGCCGAAGCCATCGAGATCAATTTCGATCCGGCCATCATAAGCTATCGCACGCTGCTGGAACGCTTTTTCCAGATCCACGATCCGACGACCCGCAACCGCCAGGGCAACGATGTCGGGACGAGTTATCGCTCGGCGATCTATTACACCAGCGACGAACAGAAGCGCATCGCCGAGGACACGATCGCCGATGTCGATGCCTCGGGCCTGTGGCCGGGCAAGGTCGTCACCGAAGTCGCACCCGTTGGCCCCTTCTGGGAAGCCGAGCCCGAGCATCAGGACTATCTGGAGAAATACCCCAACGGATACACCTGCCACTTCGTCAGGCCGGGGTGGAAGCTGCCGGTTCGGGAAAAAGCGGTGCCGTAGATACACTGATACGACAGGATTTGAGAAGCCGCGGAGCGCTCGCTCCGCGGCTTCTTTTCATTGCAATTCCTACTTGCCGCAATGGTTGTCATTAACTGTCGGCGCGGTGGTGCCCGGCGACGTTCCACTGGCATCGGGCTGTGCGCCCTGCGGATGGGCAGGGCAATTTTCATCCGCGTTTGAATTCGTGGCGCCCGGTGCTACCGTCGTACTGTTGGTCGTGCCGGGGTCTACCGTGTTCGGCGAAGCCGGCGTATTTGGGTCGACGGTGACCGACTTGCCGCTGCCGCCGGATCCGTCGGTGCCGCTTGTGCCATTGCTCTGCGCCTGTCT
>NZ_RZPI01000664.1:0-3021 GCF_003998715.1 Mesorhizobium sp. M7A.F.Ca.CA.002.15.2.1 | reverse complement strand
GCCCGCCTGAAGCTGTGCGGCATCGCGGCCCATGATGGCGATGTCGTCGCCATCGCCGCCGGCAAAGACATGCGTCGCGCCGGCCTTCTTCAGCCGACCGATCATGCCGATCTGATTGTCGAGCTGGGGCCGGAACGTGTCGACGAACACAGGTTTCAGCGCTGCCTGTTCGGCCGCTGCCCGCAACGTCTCGGCGATTTCACGGCCGTAGATGGTGCCGTCGTCGATAATGGCGAACAATTCGTTTTGCCACAGGCGGGTGAGGGCTGACGCGACCGCATTGCGCTCATCGTCGCCGCGTGGTCCGAGGCGATAGACCGGCCAGCCGGTCTTGGCGCGGCGGTCGGTCAGGCTTTCGGTTCGCACGCCAATGGTGATGACCGGAATGTTGGCGTCCTTCAGGATCGGCATCGCCGCCCCGATCGCCTCGGTGCAGAGAAAGCCGATTACGATATTGACCTTGACGGCTGCGAATTCCCTGGCCGCGGCAGCGCCGCCATCGGCGGTGCAGGCGTCATCCACGGTCTTGAGTTCGATGCCGTTCGCTTCGGCGGCCATACCGGTACCGGCCTCGATCTGCTTGCCGAGAATGGCCGATGGTCCCGACAGGGGCGCCGAGACGCCGACCAGCAGCGTCCGGGCATCCGCACCACTGGCCAGGAACAGCCAGAACAGCGCCGCTATTGTTCTTGTCCTGGGTCGCATTCGAGCGATGGGATCCTCCGGGCCGGTCCTACGCTCCCGGCACTGTTGCCGCCAAGACCTAAAGGCTGCCCGGCCTTGGTGCAACACGCGAATTTCGGGATATGGCTCAGGCACTTCGCTTGTGGCGGGCTATGTCTGGCCATATATGTCGATAGGATCCTGACAATGGAAAAAATACGGTGCTGAAGAAGAACGACATTGGGCCGCAGGCCTATCGCGACGCGATGAGCCACTTTGCCGGCCACGTCCATGTGGTCACCACCGACGGGCCGGCCGGCAAGCGCGGCGCGACGGTGATCGCGGCCTGCTCGGTTTCGGACACCCCGCCGACCATTCTGGTCTGTCTCAATCGCGAAAATCCCAAGAACGAACCGTTCGTGAAAAACGGCAGGTTTGCCTTGAACACCCTGGCTTCCCACCAGGAGCCGCTGTCAGTCGGCTTTTCCGGAATCACCGGCTTGCCGGTCGAGGAGCGCTTCGCGCTCGGCGAATGGGACGTGATCTCCACCGGCGCGCCGACGCTGAAGGGTGCGCTCGCCGTGTTCGACTGCGAATTGATCGATACCAAGGACCTGGCCACCCATCGTGTGCTTTTTGGCAAGGTGACAGGCCTGCGGATGGGCGATAATTTGCGGCCGCTGATCTATCACGCCCGCGGCTACCACGTACTGGAAAGCGGAGCGGCGGCGTTCACGGAGAAAGAATGACCGAGCTGAAACCGCGCGCCGCGCCACGGACGATCGACGAGACGCTCGATCTCCTGACCGGTGCGGACTATGTGGCGGACCGGTCGCTGGCGACCGTACTGTTCCTGTCGTTGCGTATGAAGCGGCCGCTTTTCCTTGAGGGCGAGGCCGGCGTCGGCAAGACCGAGATCGCCAAGGTGTTGGCACAGGCGCTCGGCCGCCGGCTGATCCGCCTGCAATGCTATGAAGGCCTTGACGTCTCGTCCGCCGTCTACGAGTGGAACTACGCCGCGCAGATGATCGAGATCCGCATGGAGGAGGCGGCCGGCAAGGTCGAGCGCTCCGCCATGGAGCGCAACGTCTTCTCCGAAAAATACCTGATCCGCCGCCCGGTGCTCGATGCGCTGACCGGCAAGGCGGGGGCTGCCCCGGTTTTCCTGATCGATGAGCTCGACCGCACCGACGAGGCGTTCGAGGCCTTCCTGCTCGAAATCCTGTCCGACTTCCAGGTGACGGTGCCCGAGCTCGGCACCATCAAGGCGGAAGAGCCGCCGATCGTCATCATCACCACCAACCGCACCCGTGAGATCCACGACGCGCTGAAGCGGCGCTGCCTCTATCACTGGGTCGACTATCCCAATGCCGAGCGCGAGTTGGAGATCGTGCGCCGCAAGGTGCCGCAGGCCAACCAGCGCCTTTCGGCCGAAGTGGTCTCCTTCATCCAGAAGCTGCGCCAGATCGAGCTGTTCAAGGTGCCGGGCGTCGCCGAAACCATCGACTGGGCCGGCGCGCTGACCGAGCTCGACAAGGTGGCGCTCGATCCGGAAACCGTCTCCGATACGATCGGCGTGCTGTTGAAATACCAGGACGACATTGCCCGCATCGAACAGGGCGAAGGCCGGCGCATCCTCAACGAGGTGAAGGCCGAGCTTTCGGCGGCGGAGTAGGCGATGCCGCGCCCCGAGCCAAAAGAGGCCATGCCGCACGGGCGGATCGCCGACAACATCGTCTATTTTGCCCGCACCTTGCGCAAGGCGGGCATGCGGGTCGGGCCGGCCTCGGTCAAGGACGCCATCGAGGCGGTGCTCGCCGCGGGCATCGGTTCGCGCGACGATTTCTACTGGACGCTGCACGCCGTGCTGGTGTCGCGGCATGAGGATCACGCCATTTTCGACGAGGCCTTCCGGCTGTTCTGGAAGTCGCGCGAACTGATCGAAAAGATGCTGGCGATGTTTTCGCCGGTGGCGCCCGACACCAGGGAAAAGCAGAAGCCACGCGCCGCTGAAAACCGAGTCAGCCAGGCGATGTTCGAGGGACACCAGAAGAACCAGCCGCCACAGGAAATTCCCGAGATCGAGGTCGACGCCCGCTTCACCTTTTCCGGCAACGAGGTGCTGCGGGCCAAGGATTTTGCCCAGATGAACGCCGCCGAGATGGCCGACGCCAAGAAGGCGATCGCGCAGTTGCGGTTGCCTTTCGACATGGTGCGGACGCGGCGCTTCAAGGCCGATGCGCATGGCCGCCGCATCGATCCGCGCGCCATGATGCGTTCGGCCGCGCGCACCGGCGGCGAACTGATCCTGCCGAAATTCCGCTCAGCCCGCGAGGTTCATCCGCCGCTGGTCGTGTT
>NZ_RZPI01000663.1:0-3029 GCF_003998715.1 Mesorhizobium sp. M7A.F.Ca.CA.002.15.2.1 | reverse complement strand
CGACCGTACCTTTCTTCACGCGGATCCCATTCTGGGGGTCTTTCAACGGATCCCAAATGGGGGTCAGGAAAGGGATAAAAATGGCCAAGAAAGTGACTAACGCTCCGAAGCTGACGATTGCCGCCGGCACGCAGACCGTCTTCTTTTCGCAGGGTATGCACTACAACAAGCGCTGAAGCCGTTCTGCGCCGACGAGCGGTTCGCTTGTCGGCGCCTCGGCTCCGCAGATGGCATCCAGCTTCATGAAAATGCGCTCTTCGAAAACGCTCGTTTTCTACCCCGGACCGAACAAGGTCACGGCATGCAACTTCCTGACCAGAAGCGTCTTCGAATGCAGCCCTGAGATGGTCGGCCTTCTCGCATCGTGGGACAAATGGGCATCGACGGCGGACATTGCCCGCGCCCATGGGTGGTCGAAGTCCGAGTTGAAGGCTGTCGTTCCGCAGTTGCTCGATTTTTCCGCCCTGGTCACCGCCGGATCGCCTCTCGCCGAGCAGGAGGAACAATTTTCAGGACAATGGAGTTGGGGGCTTCCGACGGCGCTGATGCATTTCTGCGTCCAGGACAGCGAATACATGACCATCGAGCAGGCGGAAGAGCGGCAGATAGAACGCGCCGGCCATACGCCGCAGCCGGACCTCCTGCTCAAGAATTCCGCCGGCGCTATCCAGCTGCCGAATGCACTGGAAGACAACGAACTTCTTAGCTTGATGGCGCGGCGCCGCACCAACCGCACGGCGGCTCAGCCCACCATCACAGCCAAACAGCTTTCCGATTGCCTGTTCGCAGGGCTCGGCATCATCGGCGAGACCGCCAATTGCGTTGGCACCCTGCCGCTTGGCATGACCCCTTCCGGCGGCGCGCGGAATCCCTATGAGGCCTATGTGGTCGCGCTCGGCGTCGATGGCCTCGAGCCCGGTGTCTATCATTATTCCGCCGCCGATCACGACCTTGGCAGGATTTCCGCGAACCATCTGCCGAAGATCTCCGAACTGGTCGGCGGACAGGAGTGGGCTGATAGCATGCCGTGCCTGATCCTGCTTTGCGCCAGGCTCGATCGCACGATGTGGAAATATGAGGACGCCAACGCCTATCGTGTCGTGCTGATCGAGGCCGGCCATATCGGCCAGAATATCATGCTGGCGGCGACCAATCATGGCCTGTCGGCATGTCCGACAGCCGCGCTCAATCATTCCGCCATCAAGCGGCTGCTTGGTCTCGACAGTCTCACCGACGCACCGATCTATGCCTTGACCCTCTCGACCCCGGAAAGAGACCCGTCCACCGCGAGCCAATCCATCAATTAGTCGACCAACAATGTGCAGTCCGGCCAGTAACGCGTTCCCCAGGGTATAACCAGAGACAGGAGCAGCACGTGCCAAATCAATCCTTACGCCAGTCGGAAATCGATAGTCTTCAATATATTTCGTCGATGACCAATGAGCTCGTGCAAATGGCCGAATCAAGCCGTTTTCCGATGATCTCCTATCTGCTGGGCATGGCCTATGCGGAGGCCTTCGACGTTCTTCGCGGCGCACGGCCGGCCAGGCATGCGCAGCTCAGCGGCAACCCGCTGCACCCCAAGGCGCAGGCAAAAGACAATCGTGCCGCCCAGCCACGGAGAGCGTAGCGACATGCAATCGTCAGCCGCATGCGCGGTGGCCGGCTCGACCTCCCGGCCAAACCGCTGGGAGACGCTGTGCGCGTTGCAAAGCCTGCTGCCGCTGCTGAAGAAAGCCGCGACGGATCTGCACCGCGCCGACATGGTCTACTGGTTCGAGCAGGCCGATGCCGAGGTCGCCAACATCATCAGGGGCCACCCCTCCGATGCAACCGCGATCCCGACCCTGATTGCATCCTGCCCGCAGGACCGGCATCCGGTCGCTCAGGCTTGATGCAAGTCGCCCGCCCAAACGCCACGCGCTTAGTGGTTCAGCGCCGCTGAACCGCTCTGATCACCAGCTTTCAGGCAATTCCAGACCGGAGCCTATTGCGCGCCTGGAATGCCAAGGGGGACCTGCACATGAACATGATAGCCAACATCAGAAGCGTCGATGCCAGGGAAAGCATTTTCAGTCGGCTCGACGTCTTGATCGCCAGGCGACCGCCATCGCCTGACGCCGCGCGGATCGAGGCCCGCCAACTCGTCTCGATGGCGATTGCCGACAGCTGCCAGGCCGACAGTCTCTGGGGTACAGTGGACGCCTTCCACGCCCATTTCGACTTCATGATGCAGACCATCGAGATCAACGGAGCCGATGACCCGAGCCTCGGGCTGTTGCGCACGAAATGCCGTTTCTATCTCGAACAGGTCGAGGCCCTGAGCCTGTCGCTGGCCTACTGACAGGCCGCTTCGATCAAATTCGGTCCTAGTTGCGCAGGCTGAACACGAACGGCGCTGTACGGCTCAGACGCGAACCGAGTTCCGGCGGCGGTGCCGGCACCGTGGCGCCTTGCAGCACGGCGAGCGCCGCACGGTCCAGATCCGCATCCCCTGAGGAACGAGAGAGCCTGGCAGACCGGACCCGGCCGGACGAGTCGACCGTGAAGGCGACATACGGCCTGCCTTCCACGCCTCGGGCCTTGGCAGAACTGGGATAGCGCGTGTGCCGCTTGATCCAGGCGCCCAGACGGGAGTCCCATTTGCTGGAGTCGCCGGAGCGCGACGTCGATTCCGCTGCCTTCGGCGCGGCGGTCCTGGCCGCGGGCCGTGCGTCGGCGCTGGCGACGGTTGCCGTCTTCGGCGGAGCCGCCTTCTCCTTCTTAAGCCGCGGCTTGGGCTTCTCGACAGGTTTTTTCGCCTTGGCCTCGACCGGTTTCTTGTCTTTGACAATTTCGACCGGTTTCGGCTGCGGCAAGGGAATGACGACGTCTGGCGTGACAGCCTCGACAACATCCGGGATGACCTCATCCGGCGGCGGCTGATCGGCCTGTTCAGCCGTTTCGGTCCGGTTGGGTTCGGCCTCGTCGGGCGCGACCGCTTCCGGTGGCTCGACAACCGGCTTCGCCTTTTCGACCGGTTCTTCAGG
>NZ_RZPI01000662.1:0-3034 GCF_003998715.1 Mesorhizobium sp. M7A.F.Ca.CA.002.15.2.1 | reverse complement strand
GATGCCGCCGCCGAAATAATCGCCGATATAGACCTCGGCGAGCTTCTCACTGGCGCCGATCAGAAGCCCGCCGACGATGGCGCCGAGGATGGAATCGAAGCCGCCGAGCACCAGCACCGGCAGCGCCTTCAGCACCACCAGCGACAGCGAGAACTGCACGCCGAGGCGTGCGCCCCAGAGCAGTCCCGCCACCAGGGCGACAAGGCCGGCGGCAGCCCACACGGTGGCCCAGATCAAGGGCAGCCTGAGGCCGACCGCGAGGGCCGCGAACTGGTCGTCGGCAACGGCGCGGAAGGAGAGGCCGATGCGGGTGTAGCGGAAGAACAGCGACAGCAGGAGGACCATGCCGGCGGCAACCACCGCGGCAAAAATGTCGAACTGGCTGATCAGCACGCCGCCGATTTCCAGCGGCACGTCCTCGATGCCGAGATCGAGGCCATGGACCTGCGTGCCCCAGATCAGCTGGGCGGCGCCCTCGATGATGTAGGACAGGCCGAGCGTCGCCATGAACAGTGTGATCGGCGGCTTGTTGGTCAGTGGCCGCAGCACCGTGCGCTCGATGGCGACACCCATCGCCACCATGATGGCGAAGGTGACCGCCAGCGCCAGCGCGAACGGAATACCGCGCTCGACGAGGCTGACGAAGGTGAGTGCCGCAAACAGCAGCATCGCGCCTTGCGCGAAATTGAGCACGCCCGAGGTCTTGTAGATGAGCACGAAGCCGATCGCGACAAGCGAATACATGACGCCTGAGAGCAGGCCGCCGACGAGCACTTCGATGAAGAATTGGTAGTCGAAATCGGCGATCATATGCCTGCCCCGTCCTCATTGTCCGAGGCGACGCCGAGATAGGCATCGATGACGCGTTGGTCGCTCCTGACTTCATCGGGCGTGGCGTCGGCGATCTTGCGGCCGTAGTCGAGAACGGCGATGCGATCGGACAGACCCATGACGACGCCGACATCGTGCTCGATCAACACCACGGTGGTGGCGAAACGATCGCGCGCGGCACGGACGAAAGACGCCATCTCGCTCTTTTCGCTCGCTGTCATGCCGGCCATCGGCTCGTCCAGCAAAAGCAGGCGCGGCTCGGCCACCAGCGCGCGGGCCAGTTCGACACGCTTCTGCAGCCCGTAAGGCAAGGTGCCGACAAGACGGTCGCGAATGGCGGTGAGATGGAGGAATTCAAGGATCTGTTCGGCACGGCTGCGTGAATCGCGCTGCTCGCCACGCGAGCGGCCGATGCCGAGCACCTGGCCGGCAAAGTTGGAGCGAACCTTGTAGGCAAGGCCAGAGGCGACATTGTCGAGGACGCTTAGGCCCTTGAACAGTGCGAGATTCTGGAAGGTTCTGGCGACGCCGAGATGGGCCAGCCGCTGCGTCGGGACCTGGGCATAGGAGGTACCGTCGAGCCGGACATGGCCGCGATCCGGCCGGTAGACGCCGCTGATGACGTTGATCAGCGAACTCTTGCCGGCGCCGTTCGGGCCGATGATGGCACGGATCTCGCCTTGGCGGACCGATAGGTCGATATCGGCCAGTGCCACGACGCCGCCAAAGGACAGGCTGATGCCCTGAAGCGAAAGCAACGGAGAGGCGGCGGCAACGGACTCTGCCGGCCTGGCGGCATCTTCGAACGACTGCTCCGGCCGCTGGTCTGACGGCAGGCCGCGCGCAAAGACCTCCGGTGCATAGGCGGAAGCCTCCATCACTCCGAGCGTATAACTGGGCAACGGCATTCCAATCGTCCTCGATTAGGCGCGCAAAATCCTGTTGCCGCCCGACGGATCAGCGCGCCGGGCAAGCTTCGTGCGTGCGGGCCGGCGCCTGTCCGGCGTGCCTATGGGGTGACTATTCCGCCGCCAGCGACGCCGCCGCCTCGGCGTGTTCCAGTTCGCGAACGAGCGGGATGACATGCTTGCCGAAATACTCGACCTCCTCCTGGAAGTGCAGGAAACCGAGCAGGATAAGATCCGCACCCGCGCGCTTCAGGTCGACGACGCGTTGAGCGACCTGCCTGGGGGTGCCGATCAGGTTCGAGCGGAAACCGTCATTGTACTGGACCAGATCGTCGAAGGACGATTTCGCCCAATTGCCCTCACCTTCCGGCGAGGCCTTGCCGGCATTCTTGACCTCATGGCCAAAAGCATTGACCGCGTCGGGATTGGCCTCGGCGATGATTTCGGCGAGCACCGCCCTGGCCTCGTCCTCGGTCTCGCGAACGACCGCGAAGGCGTTGACGCCAACTTTGACGGAATGGTTATTGGCCTTCGCCTTGACTCTGATATCATCGACCTGCTTGGCGATCTCGGCCGGCGTGTTGCCGTTGGTGAAGTACCAGTCCGAGACGCGCGATGCCATGTCGCGCGCGGCGCGCGACGAGCCGCCCTGGAAGATTTCGGGTACTTGCGGCGGTTTCGGCTTCAGCGAATACTCATTGAAGCGGTAGAAATCGCCACGGAAGGTGAAGCTGTCTTCAGTCCATATTCCGCGCAGCGCACGGATGAATTCCTCCGAGCGGCGGTAGCGCTCGTCATGGTCGAGCCAATGCTCGCCGATGGCGTGGAACTCGCCGCGGAACCAGCCGGAGACAAGGTTGATCGCGACGCGGCCGTTGGTCAGGTAGCTGATGGTGGCGATCTGCTTGGCCGCCAGCGCCGGGTTCCATGGTCCTGGCAGGATCGCTGCGATGACCTTGAGCGTCGTGGTCGCCGCCAGCAGATCATGGCTGAACGCCACCGATTCATGCTGTTCGTCGGCGCCGTAGCCGGCCGTGAAACGTATCTGGCTAAGCGCGTAGTCGAAGCCGGCCTTCTCGGCGATCTGCGCCAGCTTGCGATTGTACTCGGCAGAATGGTTGGTGCGCTGCTCGATGTTGGAAATCACCAGGCCGCCCGAAACATTCGGCACCCAGTAGGCGAATTTGATCGGATCGGCTTCTGCATGTGCCATGAACTGTCTCCCATTCAGGCCGTGTCGTTGATCGCTCCGGTCGCGCCGGCTCTGATATTTATTATGTTTATAGAATATATAT
>NZ_RZPI01000661.1:0-3036 GCF_003998715.1 Mesorhizobium sp. M7A.F.Ca.CA.002.15.2.1 | reverse complement strand
CGCTGTCGGGCACTGCCGGTCAGACGCTCGACCTCGCGGCGCAATTTTCGGCACTGCCCGCGGCGCTCGCCAATGAATTTTCGCCCGGCCTCGACGCCGTCGGCACGCTCAGCGGCACGGCTGGAGTGACCGGGCCGCCGGCCGCTCCCGATGTCCGCTTCAATGCGCAACTGGCTGGCGTCGAAACCAGCCAGACTCGCCAGGCGGGGCTCGGAGCGCTGGCTGTCGACGCGGCAGGCAGTTACACCATGGCCGGCGGCGTGGTGCTCCATCAGGCGACACTGACCGGTGACAAGATTTCCGGCAAGGCAGCCGGCACCCTCAATCCGAACGGCGCCAGCGATTTTGCGCTCGATCTCATCTCATCCGGCCCCAGCCTGCCCCTGATTGTCGGCAGCGCCGGGAGCCCGGTCAAGATCGAAATCCGGTCCTTGTCGGCAAAGGTGGCGGGCGAGAGCACGCGGGCCCGCCTGGATGTCTCTGCGATCCTGCCCTCGATCGTCACCAGTCCAGCGAGGGTGGACGGGCTTGCCCTGGCGTTGCACTCGGATGCGTTCGATCTGAAGAACCGCGCAGGGCCAGTTGCCGGCACAGTGTCGGTGGACAAGGTCGGTCTCGACAATCCGGTGATTGCGCCGCTGATCGCCGGCAAGGTCACGGCGGCGCTCAGCGGTCGCCTGACAGCCGATGCGGTTGCCATAGACAGCGGCTCGCTCAAGAGCGATGCGCTGAACAGCCAGGTTGCCGGCCAGGTATCGCTGCGTGACGGTGCCATCGACCTCAATCTGAAGGCGGATGCCCCATCGTCGGCCTTGCCGGCGGCGGCACGCGGCATGCTTGGCGAACGCGCTGAGATCAGCGCCACGCTGAAGCGCGACCCCAACGGCAGTATCGCTATAGGCGGATTGAAGCTGACCTCGGGCGCGCTGACCGCAGACGGGCAAGCCAGCCTTGCCGACAACAAGGTGGCCGCCGACATCAAGGGTGCGCTGAGCGATATCTCGCTGCTGTCGAAAGACGCCAAGGGCGCCATCGCTTTTGCGTTGAACGCGCAGGGCCCGGCCGCGGCGCCGGACCTGTCGTTGACCATCGACAGCGACCGCCTTCTCGTGGCGGCGCGAGAGATCACCGGGCTGAAGCTGACCGCCACCGGCAAGGCCGATGCCGCCAATCCGGCGGCGAATGTGCAGCTGACCGGCAATGTCGCCGGCCAGGCGCTGCAAGGTAGTGCCGTGCTGGCGACGGCGGACGGCAAGAGCGCCATCAATGGCCTGCTGCTGTCGCTCGGCAAGAACAGGATTTCCGGCGATCTGGCGCTGGATGAAAAGTTCGTGCCGGTCGGCACCATCGCGCTCGACCTGCCCGATATCGGCCCGCTGGCAGCACTTGCCCTGGAGAAGGCCGAAGGCGATGTGCGCGGCACGATCGCCTTTTCGAAGAACGGCAATGCGCCACAGGTCGCAATCAAGGCGGCGACAGCATCGATTACGCGCGGCGACCTGCAGGCGAAAGCCGTCTCGATCGATGCGCTGGTCGCCAACTATCTGGCGGCGCCCGTGATCTCCGGAAAGATCCGCGCCGACACCGTCACGTCGGGCGGCACCGTGATCAGCGGCATCGATGTCGACTTGAAGCGCGACGGCGACTGGACCGGCTTCTCCGGCGGCGCAACCGTCAAGGGCATTCCGGCACAGGCCGCCGGCCGGGTGAAAGTGGCCAACGGCACGACGACCATCGAGCTTGCCTCCGGCCAGGCGACTGTCCAGGGCATCAAGACGGCCATCGCCCAGGCCTCGACCGTCAGCATTGCCAACGGCACAACGACGCTGGACCGGCTCGTGCTCAACCTTGGCGGTGGTACGGCGACGGTGACCGGCAAGGTCGGCACGGCGCTCGACATCAATGCGACGCTGGCGCGGGTGCCGATGTCGCTCGCCAACAGTTTCTCGCCGGGGCTCGACGCCGCCGGTTCGATCTCAGGCACGGTCAAGGTGACGGGTGCGCCGGCGAACCCCGCCATTGTCTTCAACCTCGACGCGGCCGGCGTGCGGACCTCGCAGACGCGCGGTGCCGGTGTCGGTGCGGTGAGTGTCTCCTCGTCGGGCACCTTCGGCGGCAACAAGCTGACCTTCAATGCCAATGTCGGCGATGGCGCCGGCCTTGGCCTCAAGGGCGGCGGCACCGTGACAACGGCCGGCACGCCGTCACTGGTGCTCGACTTCAATGGCGTCGTGCCGTTCGGCCTGCTCAGCCAGAAGCTGGCCGCGCAGGGTCTGTCTTTGTCTGGAACCGCCAATGTCAACGTGCAGGTGCGCGGTCCCGCGACATCGCCCGTCATCGGCGGCAGCATCAGCACCTCGGGTGCGCGCCTTGTCGATGCGCGCTCCGGCCTCGCCGTCAACGATCTCGCCGCCGATGTCTCGATTGCCGGCGGCGTCGCCAGGATCAACCGGCTGACCGGAACGCTGTCGACGCGCGGCAGCCTGTCGGCCAGCGGCACGGTCGGCATCAACCCGGCGCAGGGTTTCCCGGCCGACCTGTCGATCAAGCTGGTCGACGGCCGCTATACGGACGGCAGGGTGGTGACCGCCAATCTCGGCGGCGACCTGACGATCAAGGGACCGCTGACCTCCGCACCGGTCATCGCCGGTACCGTCAATCTCGCCAAGACGGTGATCACCGTTCCCGACAAATTGCCGGGCTCGCTGGCGGCGCTCGACGTCAAGCACAAGAACGCGCCGGGCGCGGTCAAGGCGCAGGACAAGGCGCTGCGGCCGCCGACGACCAGCGGCAAGGGCGGCGGTAGCGGCCTTGCGCTCGATGTCACGGTCAACGCGCCGAATCAGATCTTCATCCAGGGCAGGGGCGTTGATGCCGAACTTGGCGGCTCGCTGAAGCTGACCGGCCCGGCCTCGTCGCCGCAAGCGGTCGGCACCTTCACCTTGCAGCGCGGACGACTGTCGATCCTCGGCAAGCGGCTGACCTTCACCGAAGGCACGGTCGGGTTTTCCGGCTCGCTGGTGCCCTATCTCAATT
>NZ_RZPI01000660.1:0-3036 GCF_003998715.1 Mesorhizobium sp. M7A.F.Ca.CA.002.15.2.1 | reverse complement strand
GGTCTGGCGCACTCGCGAAACGGTGTCGAAGCCGGGCGGCCTCGGGGGGATCTCCTGGCGGCCGCGACTTTCCGTCCCGGAGGAAATCCGTGCGCGCTTCGTCGCGCCGGCGGTGACCGGCTTCGGCGCGATGGCGCTGGTCGGGTTCTACGCCGCGTTGGCGCCGAGCATCCTGGCGCAGCAGCTGCATGAGACCAACCATGCCGTCGCCGGCGCGCTGTTCTTCGAGCTGGCGATCGTCACCGCGATCAGCATTGTCGTTCTGATGCACATGAAGAGCAATAAGGCGATGCTGGCTGCGCTGGCATTGATGATCCCAAGCGTCTTGTTGGTGGTGGCGGCGCAGATATTGGCCTCGATGGCACTGATGGTTGCTGCGACGGCCTGTTGCGGCGTTGCGGCGGCGCTTGGTTACCGTGGCGGCCTGCAAGTGGTGAACGAGATCGCGCCCAAGGATCGTCGCGCCGAAGTGGTGTCCAGCTTCTTCATCTGCTGCTTTGTCGGCAACGCCTTGCCCGTCATCGGCATCGGCATCGTTTCGACCTATGCCAGTCCCGTCGCTGCCAGCCTGGCGTTCGCCGGCATGATCGTGGTGTTTGCGTTGGTGGCGCTGGCTTTTGGGCTGAAACAACAACGGCGTTGAGGGCCTGGAGCGGTCCAGCGGAACCGGGTTGGCTTCAGCCGTTCGGTGTTTCAGGCGAAAGATGCGCGCGTCCGCGCGGCACGCCAAGACCGGTGTCCGGCGGCTCGCCGGCGGCCGGCCTGTCCTCGATCATGTGCGTGGTGCGCCAGCGGCCGAAACGATAGTAGGCCGCCGCCAGTACAAGCGAGCTGATCGAACCCGCCGGGAAGCTCCACCACAACGCTTCCTCGCCGATCACGCCACGCATGAAATAGGCAAAGCCGGTGCGCACGACCAGCACCGAAATGACCAGGATGATCAGCGGCGGCATCACGGCACCCGTGGCTCGTACGGTGGCAAACAGCACGATGGTTATGCCGAACAGGATGAACGACCACGAGGCGACATTGTTGATGTGGACGGCGATGTCGATCGCCGCGCTGTCGCGGCTCAGGAACAGGCTCAGCACCGAACGGTCGAAAACCGACAGCACGGCAACCAGTGCGCCGGTCAGGACGAGGTTGAAGCCGACGCCTGAGGCGGCGATGCGGCCGATCCGGTCCCAGCGCCCGGCGCCGACATTCTGTGCCGCCATCGAGGACACCGCGGCGCCGATGGCGAGCGCCGGCATCTGGATGTAGGTCCACAGCTGGGCGGCGATGCCGTAGGCGGCGGCGACCTGTGAGCCGTAGGAATTGACGATGCCCATCACCGTCAGTGCCGCCGCCGAAATGACGATCATCTGCAGGCCCATCGGCACGCCCTTGAAGACGACGATGCGCAGCAAGGTGGGATCGGGCCGCAGCAGAGCGAGGTTGGCGCCGGCCAGCCGCAGCGGATGCTTGCGCACATAGAGCACGATCAGGATGGCGATCACGCTAACCGTCTGGCCGATCAGCGTGGACGTGGCGGAGCCCGCGATGCCGAGTTCGGGAAACGGTCCGATGCCGGCGATGAGCAATGGGTTGAGCACGATGTCGAGGACGACGGCCAGCGCCATGAAGAAGAAGGGGGTGCGTGAATCGCCGGCACCGCGCAGCACGGTCATGACGAAGGACAGAAGGTTCATCATCGGCACGGCGACGAAGATGATGCGCAGATAGGAGCGCGCCAGCGGCAAGGCGTCGGCCGGTGTGCCGAGCGTGTTGAGAATGGCGTCAACCCAGATCCAGCCGCAGACCGCGAAGACAACCGAGACGAGGAAGAAGAACGTCGCGCTGGTGCCGACAATGCGGCGCGCCTCGGGCAGGTCGCGGGCACCGACCGACTGGGCCACCAGGATGGTGGCCGCCATGCCGATGCCGAACACAGTGCCGAGGATCAGGAACAGGACGAGGTTGGCATTAGAGGTGGCGGTCAGCGCCGATTCGCCGAGAAAACGGCCGACCCAGACGGCGTTGATCGAGCCGTTGAGCGACTGCAGCACGTTGGAGCCGAGCACCGGCAGGGCGAACAGCAGAAGCGTGCGCGGGATCGGGCCGCTGGTCAGGTCGCCGGTGCGCCGGCGCGCGGGCATTTTTTCGTCCATGGCGGGCAACTCGGCGGATGGTGATTTGGATCCAGTCCACGATGATATCGCAGGCGGGACCGAGATGCACCCTTGCGAACGCGCGGCTGAAAGGCCGCTGCCCCGTTCATGCCTGCCGCGAGCCCAGCGGACGCGCCAAGCGCGCCCGCCCGTGCAGTGGCCGTTACTTCCCGGCGAGACCCGGCAGCGTGACCTGATAGACCAGGAACATGGTGTCGACATCGGCGCCGTCTTCCGCCTTGTAGGGTGCGCCGACCTGAAAACCGTCCTGGGCGAGGAAGTCGTTGTCGTTGGCGACGAACAGGAAGTAGTCGTCGGGCAGCTTCGGATCGAGAACGCTGACCACCGACATCGCCTCCCACTTCTCCGACAGGTTGTTCTTGTCGTTCGGCGCGCCATTGTGCAGGCCGAAGCGGCCGAGTTCGCCCTTGTCGTTGATGTCGATGAACGGCGTCAGCTTGGCCGGCATCACCGACGGGTCGAGCACGCCCTTGGGCGCCAGCGGCTTGTCGGCGGCATCGAAGGCGCCGCCGGCGATGTCGGTCGCGGCCGAGACGTCGACGACGAAGATCTGGCGCACCAGCGAGGTGTCGCCCTTCAGCCCCTGGCCGTTGCCGCTGTCGCGCGCCAGCATCAGGAAGGTCTTGTCGGAGAGCGCCACGATCTCGCTCTGCGCGGCGATCTTGGTCTTGCCCTTGGCATCCTTGAACACCGGCAACGGCACGACATACTCATGCGCCAGTTTGAGGTGGGCGAGGTCGGACGCGTCATAGACCAGCGCACGCGTGTTCTGGCGCGTCGCGGGCGAATCGCCGCCATCCTGCCGGGGCGCCGATTGCAGCACCGCGATCAGGAACTTGCCGTCCGGCGTCATCGCCATTCCCTC
>NZ_RZPI01000065.1:0-13629 GCF_003998715.1 Mesorhizobium sp. M7A.F.Ca.CA.002.15.2.1 | reverse complement strand
CAACTGTCTCGGGCTGTTGTCGGGCCGTTCGCATCGGGTCTATTCCGGCATCTGCCTTATCACCCCGGGTGGCAAGCTGCGCCAGCGCCTGGTCGAGACGCGGGTGCGTTTCAAGCGGCTGCCGCGCGAAGAGATCGACGCCTATATCGCCTCGGGCGAATGGCGCGGCAAGGCGGGCGGCTACGCCGTCCAGGGCCTCGCCGGCGCCTTCGTCGTCAAGCTGGTCGGCTCCTACACCAACATCGTCGGGCTGCCGCTGTATGAGACCATCGCGCTGCTGAGCGGCGAAGGCTTCAAGGTGCATGGCGGCTGGCTGGCGGGAACCCGGCTGTGAATTCCGATCCCAAAGTCACGCCCTTGCGCCCAAAGCGCCCCTGTCCCGAATGCGGCAAGCCCTCGGCGCGCGACAGCTTTCCGTTCTGCTCGACGCGCTGCAAGGACATCGACCTCAACCGCTGGCTGAAGGGCGCCTATGTCATCAAGGCCCGCGATGACGAGGAAGAGACGGATCCCGACGCTCCGAAATGAGGTCGTCAGGCGGCCTCGGTCTTGCGCGCCACCCGCGCCCAGCCCGGCAGCCAGTCGCCGTGAGCGGCCAAGAGATCGTCGACCAGTGACCAGATCTGGTCGAGATCGAGTTCGGCCGCGGTGTGCGGATCCATCATCGCCGCGTGGTAGATGTGCTCGCGGTTCTCGGTCATCAGAGCCCGCACCGTCAGTTCCTGCACGTTGATGTTGGTGCGGATCAGCGCGGTCAATTGCGGCGGCAGCTCGCCTATATAGGTCGGCTGGATGCCGGAGGCATCGACCAGGCACGGCACTTCGGCGGCGCAATCCCGAGGCAGCGAGGTGATGCAGCCATTGTTGCGGACATTGCCGTAGATCACCGACGGCTCGCCGGTCCAGACTGAATTCATGATCGAGGAGGCATATTCCCGGGACTGCTCTACCTCGATGCGATCGGCCGAGCGATAGGCTTCAGCCTGCCCCTTCCAGCGCTCGATCTGCTCGATGCAGCGCTTGGGATATTCATCAAGCGGGATGCCGTACTTCTCGATCAGGTCCGGGCGGCCGTCCTTGATGAAATAGGGCGTATATTCGGCAAAATGCTCCGAGCTCTCGGTGACGAAATAGCCGAGCCTGGTCAGCATCTCGTAGCGCACCTTGTTGGCACAGCGCGGGTTCCAGCCGGGCTTGGGCGCGCGGCCTTCGCGATAGGCGCGCACGAGATCTGGGTAGAGGTCGCGGTAGGAACCGTCCGGCTGGCGATGCTCGAACTTCAGATAGAACGCCATGTGGTTGATGCCGGCCGAGCGATAGCGGATCCCTTCGTAGGGAAGGTCGAGGTCTTCAGCCAGCTCCATTGCCGTGCCCTGCACCGAATGGCAGAGGCCGACCTGCCTGATCTCAGGGTATTTCTCTGCTATCGCCCAGGTGTTGATCGCCATCGGGTTGACATATTGCAGCATGATCGCCTGCGGGCAGACGGCGAGCATGTCTTCGCACACCTTCCACAGATGCGGCACGGTCCTTAAGCCCCGCATGATGCCGCCGACGCCGAGCGTGTCGGCGATCGTCTGGCGCAGGCCGTATTTCTTCGGCACCTCGAAGTCAGTGACGGTGCAGGGCTCGTAGCCCCCGATCTGGAAGGCGACGACGACGAAATCGGCGCCGGCCAGCGCCTTGCGCTGATCCGAATGGGTCTCGGTCTTCGCCTTGACGCCAAGCGTCGCGATCAGCTTGTTGACGACAATGGCGCTCTCTTCCAGCCGCTGCGGATTGATGTCCATCAGCGCGATCGTCGCGCCGGACAGCGACGGGCGCTGCAGCACGTCGCCGACAATGTTCTTCATGAACACCGTCGAGCCGGCGCCGATGAACGTGATCTTGGGATTTCTTGCCATGCTAACCTCCGGCATATGTTCAGGCCACATCGAAAGCGGCCCTGACGAGCCGTTCGGTGTAAGCGGTCTTGGGATTGGACAGGACGTCGTCGACGGGGCCCTGCTCGACGATCTTGCCGTTCTGCATGACGATCACGCGATGGCATAGCGCGCGCACCACCTTGAGGTCGTGCGAGATGAAGAGGTAGCTGAGGCCGCGCTCGTCCTGCAGCTTGCGCAGGAGGTCGATGATCTGCGCCTGGACGGAGAGGTCCAGCGCCGATGTCGGCTCGTCGAGCAGGATGAATTCTGGTTCGAGCGCTATGGCGCGGGCGATCGCGATCCGTTGTCGCTGGCCGCCGGAGAATTCGTGCGGAAACCGCGACAGAATATCGCCCGGCATGCCGGCGCTGACCAGCGCGTCGCGCACCCGTTCGACCCGCTCGCGCCGCGTCGCCCCTATGCTGTTGACGATCAGCCCTTCCTCGATGATCTGGCCGATCGTCATGCGCGGGTTGAGCGAGGAGAACGGATCCTGGAAGACGATCTGCATGCGCGAGCGCAACGGCCGCATCTCGGCCCGCGACAGGCCGTGGATCGGCTTGCCGTCGAAACGGATCTCGCCGCGCTTGGCGTCGATCAACCGGAGCAGGGCCTGGCCGAAGGTGGTCTTGCCGGAGCCGGACTCGCCGACCAGCCCCAGCGTCTCATGACGACAGAGTTTCAGGCTGAGATCGTCGACGGCGACCAATTCGCGCCAGTCGGGTTTCAGAAAGGTGCCGTGGCGCAGCATGAATGAGACGCGCACGCCGCTGGCCTCGAGAATGGTGCCACAACCCTCCGGCAGCGGCTTCGGCTGCCCGTGCGGCTCTGAAGCCAGCAGCCGCCTCGTATAGGGATGCCGCGGATCGCCGAACAGCCGTTCGGTGGCGTTGTGCTCGCACATTTCGCCATGCTGCATGACATAGACGTAGTCGGAGAACTGGCGCACCACGGTGAGGTCGTGGGTGATCAGGATCACCGCCATGCGCAGCTCTTTCTGCAGGCTGCGGATCAGGTTCAGGATCTGCGCCTGGACGGTGACATCGAGCGCCGTGGTCGGCTCATCGGCGATCAGCACGTCGGGATTGTTGGCCAGCGCCATGGCGATCATCACCCGCTGGCGTTGCCCGCCCGAGAGCTGATGCGGGTATTGTCTGAGCCGCGCGGCAGGATCGGGAATCTGCACGTGCTGCAGAAGTTCGAGCGCTCGCGCCCAAGCCTGTTTGCGGCTGACCTTACGATGCACCCGGATCGCCTCGACGATCTGGCTGCCGACCGTATAGATCGGGTTGAGCGAACTCATCGGCTCCTGGAAGATCATCGAGATGCGGTTGCCGCGCAGCTTGCGCCGGGCGCTCTCGGGAAATTTCAGGATGTTTTGCCCGTCATAACAGACGCTCGAGCCGGGCGACACCGTGGCGCGCCGTGACAGCAGGCCCATGACGGTGCGCGCCGTCACCGACTTGCCCGAACCGGATTCGCCGACGATGGCGATCGTCTCGCCGCGATAGAGCTGGAACGAGATGTCCTTGACCGCTTCGACGACGCCATGCTCCACCTTGAAGGCCACGGCGACGTTGCGGGCATCGATGATCGGCTGGTCCTGGCGTCCATCATGGTCGTGACGGACGATCGGTGCGAAGGATTCGGCGAGCGCGACGGACATCTCAGCACCTCAATAAGGGTCGACGGCGTCGCGCAGGCCGTCGCCCAGCGCGTTGAAGGCAAAGACGGTGACCAGCACAAAACCGACCGGCGACAGGATCCAGGGATAGGTGCCGATGACGGAATAGGTCGCGGTGTCCTGAAGCATCAGGCCCCACGAGATCAGCGGCGGCTTGACGGCGAAGCCGAGGAAACCGAGGAAGGATTCGAGCAGCACCACGGTCGGGATCGCCAGCGTCACGGCGACGATCACATGGCTCATCACATTGGGGAAGATGTGCTGCATGATGATGCGCCGGTCGGTGGCGCCGACCGCCATGGCGGCGCGCACATACTCGATCCGCGCCAGCGCCAGCGTCTTGCCGCGCACTTCGCGCGACATCTGCGCCCAGCCCAAGGCCGACATGACGATGATGACGAAAGCGAGGAAGACGTTGGTGGGAGCGGTGACCGGGATCAGTGTCGTCAGCGCCAGATAGAGCGGCAGCTGCGGGAAGGCGAGCACCAGTTCGACGAAGCGCTGCATCCAGACATCGAACCTGCCGCCGAAATAGCCGGAAACCATGCCGACGGTGGTGCCGATGACGGTGATGATGAAGACGACCGTCAGGGCGATCATCAGCGAGACGCGCGAGCCGTGGATGGCGCGCGACAGCACGTCACGGCCGAACTTGTCGGTGCCTAGGAAATGCACCGGCTGGCCGTCCAGCGAGCCGAACAGATGCCGGTCCGCCGGCAGCAGCCCAAACAGCTTGTAGGGCGCGCCATGCACGAAGAAACCGAGCAGCCTAGGATGATCATAGTCGGGGCCGACGACGGGCTGGAAAGTGACCGGATCGAGGTCCGCCGAATCGGCCAGCGCATAGACCCTCGGCCGTGCGGTGAAACCGCCGTCTCTGTCATGGAAGCTTGGCACCTGCGGCGGAGCGAAGCCGACATCCGTGACCTTCGGGTCCATTGGCGCGATGAATTCGGCGAATACGGCCATCACCAGCAGCAGCACGACGAGCCAGAGCCCGGCCATGCCGGTCCAGGAGCGCTTCAGCCGGCGCCAGACAAGCGCCATGTAGCTTTCGTTGCCATGCGCCGGTTCGGCGACGATGGGCCCTTCGGCAGGCAGCGGTGGAGGGGATGGATCGCGCGCCAGCATCTCAACGCTCCCCGAACTGGCGCACGCGCGGATCGAGCAGCACGAGCAGCATGTCGGCGATGATGTTGCCGACGATGAGCGTCGCCGACAGGACCATCATGAAGGTGGCGGTGACATAGACGTCGCCGACAGCCATGGAGCCGACGATCGCCGGGCCGACGGTCGGCAGTGCGAAGATGATCGCCGTCTCGATCTCGCCGGTCAGCATATAGGGCAGCACCACGCCCTGATACATGATGAGCGGATGCAGCGCGTTGGGCACGGCGTGGCGCATGACGACGGCAGCACCCGTCAGCCCCTTGGCCCTTGCCGTCTCGACATATTGCGCGTTCAGCGTATCGAGCAGATTGCCGCGCATGACGCGCATATTGTAGGCGAGGCCGCCGAAAGTGGCGATCGCCACCACCGGCCAGACATGTTTGTCGAGGTCGACGAATTTGGCCCACGACCACGGCGCACCACCATATTGCGGCGAGAAGAATGAGCCGATCTCAGACACGTTGAACTGGAAGACCAGGAGATAGACGATGATCAGCGCCATCAGGAAGCGCGGCACCGTCATGCCGAGGAAGGAGATGGCCGACAGTGTCGAGTCGATCCAGGTGTATTGCCTTGTCGCCGCCCATATGCCGAATGTGATGCCCAGCACCGAGGCCAGCAGATGGCAGACCAGCGCCAGAAGGAGCGTGCGCGGCAGGCGCTCTCCGACCACATCGGCGACCGGTTTGTTGTAGTACAGGCTGTAGCCGAAATCGCCGCGGGTGACGATGCCGACGATCCAGTTGAGATACTGCACGGGCAGCGGCTTATCGAGGCCATGCTCGATGCGATAGGCCTTTGCCTGCGCGTCGGCCTCGGCAAAGGAAGCTCCACCCTGGTTGATCGCCTGCGAGCGGATGTAGTCGGCATAGTCACCCGGCGGCGCCTGGATGATGGCAAAGGTGGCCAGGCTCAAGATGGCGAGGACCGGGATTGCCGACGCTATGCGCGTGAGCAGGAATCGCAGCATGGACGGTTCATTTCCTTGTCTCGCCGATCGCGCCCTTGGTTGCGTCCGGAGGTTGGTTTGTCCGGCCGCGCCAGCGGCGCGGCCGGAGGTCTCTCAGTCAGGGAGGTAAACCTAATTCATCAGCCCCTTCTCTCCGGGTTTGCCGGGCAGCTCATCGGGGAACAATTCATATTTCGCCTGCTTGTCTGCGGCGACAAATACCCGTTCGCGGATGATCGAATCCTCGGCCCAGTTGAACATGAAGATCGGCGTGCCCTGCGGAATGTTCGAGAATCGCTTATTGACGATCAGCGCGCCGGGATATTCCGTCAGGCCGACATTGTAGACGTGCTCCGTCGAGATCTTCTGGAATTGTTTCATCAAGCTGGCGCGCTGGTCATTGTCCTGCGTGGAGACGAACTTGTTGACGATGTCGACGAGGTCCTTTTCGAACGGCATCACATCGACCTCGCCATTTTCCGGCGCACGATGGTCCCAGCTGGTGCGCGGGCCGACAGGGGCAAGCTGCACGGTGTTCTGCACCACCGAGGTCAGTTCCTGTTCGTTGCGCCGGACCAGCCAATCGAAGCGGCCGGAGTATTGCGAAGCGTCCCGCTGGGTGCCGTTGAGGCCGTTGAGCACGACCCGCAGCCCGAGCTTTTCCATCTGGGCGACGACGCCTTCGGCAAGGCTTTTGTCGGTCGTGTAGTCGTTGTTGACCAGCATCACGATCTCGACATTCTTGCCGCCGGCGGTGCCGGAAGGGAAATTCACGAAGCCGTCGCCGTCCGTATCCTTGAGGCCGGCCTTGGCGAGTTCAGCCTTGGCGCCATCGAGGTCGAAGGGGTAGTAGACCGTCGAATTGCGGTCGTAGAAGCTGGTTCCTGACGACAAGCCGCCGGGATAGATGGCGGTGAACGGCCCCTTGACCAGCGAGTCGCCGAGCGCCTTGCGGTCGAGCGCCATGGTGACGGCCTTGCGGAAATCCTCGTTGCGGTTCAGCTCGCGGATCGCCTGGCCGCGTTCGTCCGGATTGCCCCAGCCATTGGCGGAAAAATTAAAGCGCAGATTGTAGCCGATGAGCCGCGGGCCGAAAGCAAGACGGGCAGGCGCGTTCGCCTCCGCCGCACGCTTCAGCGAGGCGACGAAGTTTTCCGGCTGCTCCAGATTGGAAAAATCAGCCGCGCCGGCCACCGCCTGGACGTCGCGATCGGCCCAGGTCGACAGCTTGTAGTGCAGTTCGTTGAGATAGGGCAGTTGATTGCCCTTTTCGTCGACCTTCCAGTAATAGGGATTTCGGCGCATGACGATGATGTCGTCCGGCCGGTATTCGACCGGGACCCAGCCGCCCATCACCGGCATGTTCATGAATTCCGGCGGGAAGGCATTTTTGAACTGGTCATAGGTGTTCTTCGAATATTTCGGATGCTGCGGCTTCAGGATGTGCGCGGGACCAGGACAGAAGGTGCCGTAGGCCATGGCATACAGGTACTGCTTCGGGAAGGCGTCCTTGAAGGTCCATTCGACGGTGTAGTCGTCGATCTTCTTCAACGTCGTGCCGACGCCGAAGGTTTCCGGCGTGGCGCCGTTCAGCGGCGAGACGTTGGGATCGACGACCTCGTCGTCCCAGTAGAACATGACGTCGTCGGCATTGAACGGCACGCCGTCCGACCACTTCGCGCCTTCGATGAGGTGCATGGTCAGCTTGTGGCCATCGCTCGACCAATCCCAGCTCCTGGCCAGGTTCGGCAGCGGCTCGGTGTCCTTGGCCTCGACCTGGAACAGCGGGGCGGTGCGCGTCAGGCATTCGGAGAGGCCGATGTCGATGCCGCCCCAGCCTTGCGTCTGACCGGCGCCGTAGTTCCAGCCTTCCGGCCGCCCTCCGATGACGTGGCGCATCGTATCGCCATAGACGCCGATGCCGTCTTGCATATTGCCCGTCTTGAAGACCAGCGGCTCCTTCGGCAGCCTGTCTCTCACCGGCGGAAGCTTGCCGGTCTTGACGTATTTCTCGGTGACCCAGTCGGGCTCGTGATATTCGGGAAGCGCCTTGAACTCCAGAATGGAGTCGCGCGCGACATAATTGATCTTGCCTTCGGCGGGAAACGGTGTCGGCGCCGGCGGAACCGTCGGCTCGGAAGCGTATGCACTGAGTGCCGAGACCGAGACGCTCAGCGCCAGTCCGGCAGCAAGGCCGATATTGCGTAAATTCCTCACTGTCTCTCTCTCCCTCTTGTTGGTCCGGAGCGTTTGCACCCGCTCCGCCTCTCCTCGAATTCAAACGGCTTCGTGGCAGTGGATCCGCCTCCCATGGATCCACCATCACCGCATGAATTTCCAGCCGGCCCGTTTCAGCCGGCCCGTTTCAGCCGGCTTGCTTCAGCGCGGCTTTTTCGGCGCGCAATTCCTCGATCGAGCGAATGCTGCGCCGTGCGGCGCCCGCCCACTCGCGGGTCTTCACCTTGGATGTCGACAGCCGCTCCCTGGCGGCCGGAACCGCATGGGCGTATTGCGGCAGCCAGGCTGCCTGGGCGACGACCATTTCGTCGACCATCTGCCAGACCTCCTCCGGCGTCGAAACCGCGCCGACCAACGGGTCATGCAGCACGGCGAGCTTCAGAAGATCGATGTCGCCCGATATCGCGGCATGCACCGACATGCGCTGGACGTTGATCGAAGCGATGCAGGTGGCGGCGCAAGCCTCCGGCAACGTGATGCCGGCGGCCATGTTGATGCCGAAACGGTCGACGAAGCCCGGCGACTCGATGATGGCATCGTGCGGCAGGTTGGTGATCACCCCATTGTTCTTGACGTTGAAGTGGCCGCGATAGACGCGGTTGGTCTCCAGCGCCTCCAATATGTGGCTGGCATGCTCGTTGGAGCGTTTCTCGCGGTCGATCGGCTTGGACGCCGCTTCGAGGAACTGCGGATATTCCGTCTCGAACCAGTTGCGGGTTTCGGTGGAGTAGCGGAGATAGCCGCCGGTCTCGCCGTGAATCCAGTCGGACATATCGATCCAGCGCGTGATCTCGTCGGGACGTTTGCGGTACCAGGGCAGATATTCGGAAAGATGACCGTTGCTTTCGGTCGAATAGACGCCGAAGCGCTTCAGGACGTCGATGCGCAGCTTCTCCTGCCTGGAATAGACCGGATGCGCCTCGAAAGCGGCCACCAGTTCATCCTTGCCAATGGGGCGGCCGTTGAGGCGCAGATCGATGAACCAGGTCTGGTGGTTGATGCCGGAACAGACATAGTCGAGCTCCTGCGTGGACTTCGCGCCAAGCACCTCGGCGATCTGCTCGGCGCCGTGCTGGACGCCGTGACAGAGCCCGACAGTGTCGACCTTGCCGTATTCGATCGCCGCCCAGGTGTTCATCGCCATCGGGTTGGCGTAGTTCAGGAATTTGACGTTCGTCTCGGCGACCTCGCGTATGTCCTTGCAGAAATCCAGGATCACCGGAATGTTGCGCTGGCCATAGAGAATGCCGCCGGCACAGATCGTATCGCCGACGCACTGGTCGATGCCGTATTTCAAGGGAATGCGGATATCGTCGGCGTAGGCTTCGAGGCCGCCGACCCGCACGCAGCTGATGACGTAGCGAGCGCCTTCGAGCGCCTTGCGGCGGTCGGTGGTCGCCGTCACCGGGGTCGGCAACCTGTTTGCCTGGACGATCCTGTCGAGGATCGCCTTGATCATCTGAAGATTGTGCTCGCTGACGTCGGTCAGCGCGAATTCGATGTCCTTGAATTCGGGCACGCACAGGATGTCGGTGAACAATTTCTTGGTGAAGCCGACGCTGCCGGCACCGATGATAGCGATTTTGAAACTCATCAGCCGCACCTCATTCCATTTCGAATTGCAGGCAAGGAATGACAATGGGAGGCTCTAGCCACATGCCGCGACATGTATGCAGGACAAGCCGGAATCCGGCTCGCCAACCTCCCTGTCCGCTCCTTGACTGCGGATCTCTCTCGCTTTTCGATGGGGATTATGCGCTTATTCGCGAGCGCGACCAGAGAAGGATTATGCTTTCAGGGGTAATTTTGTGCTGCATGATTTGATAGAACACGGACAGTCCATGCGCACGATCTCGCTGCCGCGCGGCCGCCAGCGCCTGCACGCCATGCCGACGAGCACGGGCTACGAAGTGCGCGAGGACGAAATCTACGACTGGGACGGCCGCAAGCGCGGTCAGACACCGTTCACCGTGCTCCAGCACACGATCAGCGGGACTGGCCGGCTGCGCTACGAAAACCGCAACTACCGCTTGCAGAAGAACGACACATTGCTGGTGCTGGTGCCGCACAACCACCGTTACTGGCTGGCTGGAGATGAGCGCTGGGAATATTTCTGGATTTCGATGAACGGCGAGGAAGCGCTGCGCATCCACAAGTCGATCCTCAGCGTCTCGGGTCCTGTATTTCGGCTGCAGCCGGCGACAATCGATCATCTTGCCGATTGCAGCCTGCGCCTGATCAAAGGCGCCGCTTCGCCGGGTGCTGCTTCCGCGATAGCCTACGAGGCTGCGATGGCGCTCTATGACGATGTCTTCGGTTCCCATGCCTTCGCCGAAAAACTAAGCGCCATGCAGCCGGTCATCGATCACATCAACGCCAATCTCGACAAGCCGCTGCCGGTGGCGGACCTGGTCCAGATCAGCGGCCTCAGCCGAGCCCATTTCTCACGCTGTTTCGCCGAGAGCGAAGGCCTGCCTCCGGCCGAGTTCGTGCTGCAGCAGCGCCTGCAACGCGCGGCGAAGCTGCTGACCAAAGCGGATTTTTTGCCGGTGAAGGAGGTCGCCATCCTGTGCGGCTTCGAGGAAGCGAACTATTTTTCAAAGGTCTTCCGCCGCTGCTACGGCATCACACCGAGCCAATTCCGCACCACAGGCATGTACGCGAATTTGCGGACTCCGGCCAGGCGCGGCGTCAGGGCGTTCGATGACGAGACCTGACGCCGCCACGGTTAAACAGGCAGCCAACTAGGCAGCGCGCAGGCTGCCGCCGTCCAGCCATTCGAGATCGGCTTGCGAAAGCGTGATGTCGAGAGCGCGCAGGCTGTCGTCCAGTTCATCCAGCGTGCGTGGCCCGATCAGCGGGATGGAGGGGAAGGGCTGAGCGAGCACATAGGCCAGCGCAATATGGATCGGGCTCTTGCCCAGTCTCGCGGCAAGTTCGATCGCCCGGTCGCGGCGGCCGAAATTCCGCTCGGAGTACCAGACCCGCACCAGCTCCTCATTGTCTTGCTTGTCGCGACCCGCCCGATCGGTGAAGAAGCCGCGCCCTTGGCTCGACCAGGCGAAATTCGGCATCTTCCTGGATGTCAGCCAGGCCTTCCACGCATCCGTGGAGGACGTGACGCAGCCAGCCCAGATCGGCTCCAGCATTTCGGCCAGCGAGAAATTGTTGGACAGCGCACCGGGCTTTTGCTTGCCGGTGCGTTCGGCGTAGGCAATTGCCTCATCCATGCGTTCCATCGTCCAGTTCGAACCGCCGAACGGGCCGCGGATGCGGCCGGCCTTGACCTCGCGATCCATCGCATCGACGAATTCGCCGACCGGCACATCCGGATTGTCGCGGTGCATGAAGTAGACATCGACATGATCGGTCTGCAGGCGTTCGAGCGTCTGGTCGAGCTGCTTGCCGATCACATCAGGATAGCACAGCGGCGAGTGCGCGCCCTTGGCGATGACCACCGATTGCGCGCGCACGCCACGGTTTTTCAACCATTCGCCAAGCAGCTTCTCGGTATAGCCGCCGCCATAGACATAGCCGGTATCGAAGAGATTGCCGCCGGCCTCGAAAAAGGCATCGAGCAGGATCGAACCTGAGGAAAACGTACGGAAATCCTCGAAGCCGAGCGCCACCACCGATGCCGGTTTCGACAGGCCAGGAATGGTGCGCTTGGCGACCGCCGTGCCGCCGGACCGTAGCGGCCGGCCGGAGATGGTGTTGGTGCGCTGCTCGGCCTTCTCGATCCCGTATTCGAGGCCGGCTGCCGTCCGCCATTTGTCCAGCACACGCAAGGTGCCGAGGCTTTCCGCCCACGCCATGCCCGGCCAGGCGAATTCTTGGCCGCCGGCGCGGATCGCCTCGCCGGCTGCGTCGACCTCGAAGGAATAGACATGGCGCTTCTCGTCGACGCTGATGGTCTGGCGCGTACCATCGGAGGCGATGACGTCTATCCGGCCGAGACCGACATCGCGGTTGCCGCCGGCGAACCAGAAGTCCGGCACTTCGATGCGGCCCCTTGTGCCCAGGATGCGCAGCACATTGTCCTGGTTGAGCGAGATGCTGCAGGAGACTTCGGCGACAATGCCGCCGGGGAAATGCAGCAGCGCGGAGGCCCATTCGTCGACGCCGGACTGGCCCAGATGGGCGGTGCCGACCACCTTGTCTGGCTCGCTGAAGGGCTTTCCGACGGCCGCACCGGCAATCAGCCGGACCATCGAGACGGGATAGCCGCCGACATCGAGAATACCGCCGCCGGCGAGATCGTTGGCATAGAGCCGGTGCTGCGGCATGAAGCCCGGCATGGCGAAACCGAAGCTCGACTTGATCATCCTGATCTCGCCGATGACGCCGGACCTGATCAGCTCCACCAGCTTCTTGGTCTGCGGGTGCAACCGGTACATGAAGGCTTCGCCGAGGAATGTGCCGGCCTTGCGCGCAGCATGCATCATGGCGTCGGCCTCGAAGGCGGTCAGCGCCAGCGGCTTTTCGCACAGCACATGCTTTCCGGCCTCGGCCGCCTTGATCGCCCATTGCGCATGGCCTGGATGCGGTATCGAAATGTAGACGGCGTCGATGTCGGGGTCGGCGAGCAGCGCGTCGTAGCCGTCGAGGATACGGGCACCGGGAAAACGCTCGGCAAGCCCCGGCTTGGCGGGATTGCGTGCGCCGATGGCGACCAGCTTGCCGGTGTCCGAAGCGGCCACGCCACCGGCAAAGGACTGGGCGATGCTGCCCGGGCCGAGAATGCCCCAGCGAATGGGCGTGGTTGCGGTCATTGTCATTCTCCTTGAAGGCTGGAAAGGGCTGGCGGTCAGCGCAGCCGCAGTCCTTTTTCGTCGAACAGGTAGGATTTGCGGATGGAAACGGTGATCTCGGACGTGTCGGGGACCTTTGCCGCGTCGCGCTGGATCACCACGTCGTCACCGTTGGCCGTTCTGGCATAGAGGAAACTTGTGCCGCCCAGGTGCTCGATCACGTCGATGGCAACCACAAGGTCGGCGTCGCCTTCTCCGGCATTGCCGAAATGTTCGGGCCGCACACCGACAATGACCTTGCTGCCGATTTTTGGGCTGCCTATTTCGGGCGCAGTGCCAGTCAGCGGTAGCGTGATGCGGGTCTTCTCCTGGCCCGCCAGTTCGACCACGACGCCAGGTGCATCGTGCCCGACAACCCGGCCTTTGATGAAATTCATCTTCGGCGAGCCGACAAAGCCGGCGACGAACTGATTGTCGGGGTTGTCGTAGAGATCGAGTGGCCGGCCGATCTGCTCGATATGGCCGGCGCGCATCACGACGATCCTGTCGGCGAGCGTCATCGCCTCGGTCTGGTCGTGGGTGACATAGATCATTGTCGTGCCCAGTTCCTTATGGAGCCGGGAGATCTCGACGCGCATCTGGACGCGCAATTCGGCGTCGAGATTGGAGAGCGGCTCATCGAACAGAAACACCTGCGGTTCGCGTACGATGGCGCGGCCGATGGCGACGCGCTGGCGCTGGCCGCCTGAGAGTTTTTTCGGGCGCCTGTCCATCAATTCGCTGATGCGCAGGATCTCGGACGCCCGCTTCACCCGCCGTTCGGTGTCGGCTTTTGGATTGCCGGTCATGCGCAGGCCGAAAGAGAGGTTCTGTTCGACGCTCATATGCGGATACAGCGCGTAGGACTGGAAC
>NZ_RZPI01000659.1:0-3038 GCF_003998715.1 Mesorhizobium sp. M7A.F.Ca.CA.002.15.2.1 | reverse complement strand
ATGACACGCCGCTCTGGCTCGACCCGGCTTTGCAGGCCTCCACCGCGATCAGATCGTGGCTTGGGTTCCATACCGGCGCGCCATTGGCCAACACACCGGCCGATGCGCATTTCGCCTTGGTCGCAGCACCTGCCGAGATGATGGCGCTCGATGGCTTTTCGCAGGGCACGCAGGATTATCCCGACCGCTCGACCACGCTGATCCTGCAGGTCAGCGATCTGGTCTCCGGCACGCCGCTATTGCTCGAAGGTCCCGGCATCGAAACCAGCGCCACGATCGCGCCGGCGCAGATGCCACGCCATTTCGTCGAGCAGTGGAAGCAGAATATCAAGCGCTTTCCGCGCGGCGTCGACATCATCCTCGCCACATCAGGCGGCATCGCCTGCCTACCGCGCACGACGCGCATCAAGACGATGGAGGCGTAAGATGTATGTCGCGGTAAAAGGTGGCGAAGCGGCAATCGCCAACGCCCACAGCCTGCTGGCCGACCGCCGGCGTGGCGACCGTTCGGTGCCCGCCCTTCGTCTCGACCAGATCGTCGAGCAGCTGGCGCTCGGCGTCGACCGGGTGATGAGCGAAGGCTCGCTCTATGATCGTGAACTGGCCGCGCTCGCCATCGTCCAGGCGCGCGGCGACATGATCGAGGCGATCTTCCTGGTGCGCGCCTACCGCACCACGCTGCCGCGCTTCGGCTACTCCAGGCCCATCGACACCGCCAACATGCTGGTCGAGCGGCGCGTCTCGGCGACCTACAAGGATCTGCCCGGCGGCCAGTTGCTCGGACCGACCTTCGACTACACCCACCGGCTGCTCGATCCCGAGCTTGCCGCCGGCGCCGATGTCGCCGAGCCCTTGCTGCGCGACACGGAAGCGCAAGCCATGCCGCGCGTCTCGGCGATCCTCGCCCGCGAAGGCTTGATCGAACCGGATGGCGACATGCCGCAGGATCATGTCCCCGGCGACATCACCCGCGAGCCGCTCGAATTCCCGATGGCGCGCGACATCCGCCTGCAGGCGCTGTCACGCGGCGATGAAGGGTTCCTGCTGGCGCTCGGCTATTCCACCCAGCGCGGCTATGCCCGCAACCACCCCTTCGTCGGCGAGATCCGCATCGGCGAAGTCGAGTTGGAGCTCGACGTGCCCGAACTGCCCTTCTCGGTGCCGCTCGGCACTGTCCGCGTCACCGAATGCCAGATGGTCAACCAGTTCAAAGGCTCGGCCAAGGCGCCGCCGCAATTCACCCGCGGCTACGGCCTGGTCTTCGGCCAGAGCGAACGCAAGGCGATGGCCGTGGCACTCTGCGACCGGGCGCTGCGCGCGAAGGAGCTCGGCGAGGATGTCGTCGCCGCGGCCCAGGACGAGGAGTTCGTCATCTCGCACTCCGACAATGTCCAGGCGACCGGCTTCGTCGAGCATCTGAAGCTGCCGCACTATGTCGATTTCCAGGCCGAACTCGATCTCGTGCGCCGCATGCGTGCCGAATATGACGCCCGCCAAAACCCCGTGAAGGTCGAAGAGAAGCGGGAGGCCGCGGAATGATCGAGGGCCTTTCCCACATGACCTTCATCGTCCGCGATCTCGAGCGGATGACCGAAATCCTCGAGGGCGTATTCGACGCACGCGAAGTCTATGTCAGCGACGCCAGGCAGTTCTCGCTGTCGCCCGAAAAATTCTTCCTGATCGGTGACATCTGGGTCGCCATCATGGAGGGCGAACCCTTGCCGGAGCGCAGCTACAACCACATCGCCTTCAAGATCGATGACGCCGATTTCGACCGCTATGCCGAGCGCATCGGCAGGCTCGGCCTCGACATGCGCCCGCCGCGCCCGCGCGTCGAGGGTGAAGGCCGCTCGATCTATTTCTACGACGAAGACAACCACATGTTCGAACTGCACACCGGCACGCTCAATGAGCGGCTGGCGCGCTATGCCAGGGGATCGGAGGCTGCGGAATGAATTTAGTGCCCGACGCCACCATGGCCGCCACCATCGTGGGAATGACCGCCATAGCCGTCATACCCGGAGTAATCACCATTGCCGACGCCCACGGACTCACCTTGAGAGCCTTCTTTGGGGCCGGGCAGAATCATGCGCCGAAGGAAGAAGAGAACGACGCCGGCGAACACCACCAACAGAATTCCGAGATGCATCCATCCGGTCGAGTTCATCTGAATTCGCCCCTGTATCCGCGTCCTGGACGCCAATTCGATAGCACAATGTGGATGTGATCGCCATGACCGACATCGCCACCTACAACTTCGCCTATCTCGACGAGCAGACCAAAAGGATGATCCGCCGGGCGATCCTCAAGGGCATCGCCATTCCCGGCTACCAGGTGCCGTTCGCTTCGCGCGAAATGCCGATGCCCTACGGCTGGGGCACCGGCGGCGTCCAGGTCACCGCTTCGATCATCGGCCCGGACGATGTGCTGAAGGTCATCGACCAGGGCGCCGACGACACCACCAATGCGGTGTCGATCCGCGCCTTCTTCAAGAAGGTCGCCAATGTCGCGGTGACGACCGACACTGCCAGCGCCACAATCATCCAGACCCGCCACCGCATTCCCGAGCATCCGCTGACGGCGGCCCAGGTGCTGGTCTACCAGGTGCCGATCCCCGAACCCCTGCGCTTCCTCGAACCGCGCGAGACCGAAACGCGCAAAATGCACGCGCTGGAGGAATATGGCCTCATGCACGTCAAGCTCTACGAGGACATCGCCAAGCACGGCCGCATCGCCACCACCTATGCCTATCCGGTCAAGGTCGAGGGCCGCTATGTGATGGACCCCTCGCCGACGCCGAAATTCGACAATCCCAAGATGCACCGCTCGCCGGCCCTGCAGCTGTTTGGCGCCGGCCGCGAAAAGCGCATCTACGCGGTGCCGCCTTTCACCGAAGTGGTCAGCCTCGACTTCGAGGATCATCCGTTCGAGGTCCAGACCTTCGACCAGCCCTGCGCGCTGTGCGCGGCCGAGAACGTCTATCTCGACGAAGTCATCCTCGACGACCATGGCGGCCACATGTTCGTCTGCTCCGACAC
>NZ_RZPI01000658.1:0-3050 GCF_003998715.1 Mesorhizobium sp. M7A.F.Ca.CA.002.15.2.1 | reverse complement strand
GCCCTTGTGCAACTCGCTGCCGTGTCCGAGCAATTGAAGGACGGCGAAGGCGCCATCGCGCTCTATCGCCGGATCCCCGCCGGTTCGCCGCTGAAGGAGCTTTCGGACCTGCAGCTCGGCCTCAACCTTGCCGATCTCGACCGTCACGAAGAAGCGATCACTCATCTGAAGGCTTTCGTCGACGCCCATCCCAATGACATGCGCGCCTATCTGGCGCTCGGTGGCGTCTATTCCTCGAAGGAGGATTTCCGTTCGGCCGCCACACTCTACGACAAGGCTGTCGAGGCGCTGAAGACGCCGACCGCAGCCAACTGGAACATCTTCTACCAGCGCGGCATCGCCTATGAGCGCCTGAAGGAATGGCCCAAGGCCGAGCCGAACTTCCGCAAGGCGCTGGAACTGTTCCCCGACCAGCCGCAGGTGCTGAATTATCTCGGCTATTCCTGGGTCGACATGAACATGAATCTCAAGGAAGGGCTGGCGATGATTCAAAAGGCCGTCGACCTCAGGCCGAGCGACGGTTACATCGTCGATTCGCTGGGTTGGGCCTATTTCCGCCTCGGCAGGTTCGATGACGCGGTGCGCGAAATGGAACGCGCCGTGTCGCTTAAGCCGGAAGATCCGGTTCTCAACGATCACCTCGGCGACGCCTACTGGCGCGTCGGCCGCAAGCTGGAAGCCACCTTCCAGTGGAACCAGGCTCGCGACCTGAAGCCGGATCCCGATGTGCTGGCCAACTTGCAGCAGAAGCTGATGAAGGGCCTGCCGCCGATCGAATCCAACACGGCGCAGGAGACCCCGAAGGTCAAGCCGGAGCCGGTGCCCGCCCCGAAGGGATGAAGTCAGCCATTTGAATTCAACGCAAACGGGGCTCTTTTCAGAAGTCCCGTTTTCGTTTGAACCGCGTATTCGGTTGGCTGCCTCAGAAGAGCTTGCGATAGACGACAAAGCCGGAGTGTTCGGCGACCTTGTCGTAAAGCTTCATCGCCGTGTGATTGGTCTCATGCGTCAGCCAGTATACCCGGCCTGAGCCGGCCGCCTGGGCACGCTCGTAGACGCCCTCGATCAGCGCCCGTCCGATGCCTTTGCCACGCGATGCCTGCGTGGTGAAAAGGTCCTGCAGATAGCAATTCGGCGCGATCGCCGTGGTGCTGCGATGGAAGAGATAATGCACGAGGCCGAGAAGCCGTCCCTCGCTTTCGGCCACCAGCGCGTGGACCGGCTCATAGGCATCGAAGAAACGCGACCATGTCATCTGGGTAATCTCACCCGGCAGGGCCGTTTCGCCCGAGCGGCCATAAAATGCATTGTAGCCGTCCCACAGCGGCAGCCATTGCTCGAAATCCTGTCGCGCAACGGGGCGGATGACGATCGGGCTGGGCATGGCTGAAACCTGTTGTCGTTGCTGCACAGGCGAACAGAGCGCAGGCCCGAGAGATGGGCAATGGGCCAGCTCCATAATGTCGGCGCAACCGCATCGTCGTGCTTTGCTTGACGCTTCGCCGCCGTGTCTCTAGGACGTGCCGGCAAGCTAGCCTGTGCTGTCGAGGCCACCCGTGACAATTGAAATCCCCGCCCATATGCATCCCAGCCGCTCGTTCCAGGGGCTGATCCTGACCTTGCACAACTATTGGGCGGCCTATGGCTGCGTCATCCTGCAACCCTACGACATGGAAGTCGGCGCCGGCACCTTTCATCCGGCAACGACGCTGCGCGCGCTCGGCCCGAAACGCTGGAACGCTGCCTATGTCCAGCCCTCGCGCCGCCCCAAGGACGGGCGTTATGGCGAGAACCCGAACCGGCTGCAGCATTATTACCAGTACCAGGTGATCCTGAAGCCGAACCCGCCCAACTTGCAGGAACTCTATCTCGGCTCGCTGGCGGCGATCGGCGTCGATCCGCTGCTGCACGACATCCGCTTCGTCGAGGATGATTGGGAAAGCCCGACGCTGGGCGCCTGGGGTCTCGGCTGGGAATGCTGGTGCGACGGCATGGAAGTCTCGCAGTTCACCTATTTCCAGCAGGTCTGCGGTATCGAATGCGCACCGGTGGCCGGCGAACTCACCTACGGGCTGGAGCGGCTGGCCATGTATGTGCAGGGCGTCGACAATGTCTACGACCTCAATTTCAACGGCCGGGAAGGCGCCGACAAGGTCACCTATGGCGATGTCTTCCTGCAGGCCGAGCAGGAATATTCGCGCCACAATTTCGAACACGCCAACACGGCGATGCTTCTGCGCCACTTCGAGGACGCCGAGACCGAATGCAAGGCGCTGCTCGATGCCGGCGCGCCGGCATCGAACGACAATCTGCCGATGCACCGCATGGTTTTCCCGGCCTATGATCAGTGCATCAAGGCCAGCCATGTCTTCAACCTGCTTGACGCGCGCGGCGTGATTTCGGTCACCGAACGGCAGAGCTACATCCTGCGGGTGCGCAATCTGGCGAAGGCCTGCGGTGAGGCGTTTTTGAAGACGCAGGCGGGTGGCCTGGCGGCCTGAGTCTCAGGCCCGCTTCATCATCTCGAAGGAAGCTTTGATCGGCAGTATGTTCTGGCTGCTGGCACCGTCGATTGTGCGCAATGCCTGTCGAACGCCCGGCATCGAGAAGGCACCGTGAGCCTGCGCGGTGAAGCAGGCGCCGAGTGCGAGGATCTGCAGAAGTCTGGATGCCGTTTTCATGGTCGTTGAGCCAAATGTTCCCTGCCTGAGCGTGGGTCGCTTCAGCGCTGCGTTCGGTTCATGGAAATCTTTGATCCAAGGACGGGTGGCGCGGTCTCGTCCCGACAGGATGGCCAAAATTTCTGGAAACGGGCGCAAATCGGCGATCCCCGTGCGGAAAGGGTGACAGCGGCCAGCCGAGTTGCTATGCCCCCGCCCGGACCATTTTGCCGCGTGAGCCCCATCCATGCCTGACCTGCTTCTAGAACTCCGCTCGGAAGAGATTCCCGCCCGCATGCAGCGCAAGGCGGCTGGCGATCTCAGGAAGATGCTGACTGACGGCCTGCTCGAGGCGGGGCTGACCTATGAGGCGGCGCGCGAGTACTGGAC
>NZ_RZPI01000657.1:0-3052 GCF_003998715.1 Mesorhizobium sp. M7A.F.Ca.CA.002.15.2.1 | reverse complement strand
GCGCCGTTGTCGCCCATGATGGCGACATGCTCGCCCTTGCGCAGCTCGAAGTTCGCGCCTTCCAGCGCATGCACGCCGCCATAGCGCTTGGTCAGGTTTTCGGTCTTCAGGACGATGTCTGACATGGTCATGCCCTCATTGCCCGCAGGCGTTGGCGCCACTGGTCGAGAACCACCGCACCGACGATGATCACGCCCTTGACCATCTCCTGGTAGTAGGCGTCGAGGCGCAGGAAGGTGAAGCCGGAGATGATGACGCCGAAGATCAGCGAGCCGATCACCGTGCCGATGATCGAGCCGCGGCCGCCCGACAGCGAGACCCCGCCGATGACCGCCATGGCGATGGCGTCGAGTTCGTACATCACGCCCATGCCGGACTGCGCGGTCAGGTTCTTGGAGCTCAGCACCACGGCGGCGAGCGCGGCGAGAATGCCGGCGATGACGTAGACCAGGATCTTGTGATTGGCGATCTTGATGCCGGACATGCGCGCGGCGTCCTCGTTGGAGCCGATCGCGTAACAGTGCTTGCCGTACCTCGTATAGGTCATGATCAGCTGGAACAGGATGGCCAGCGACAGGAAGATGACGACCGGCATCAGGCCTTTGCCGATGCTGGCGAAACTCTCGGTGGGAAACGAGATCGGCTGGCCCTTGGACCACCATTTGGCGATGCCGCGCGCGGTCACCATCATGCCGAGCGTGGCGATGAATGGCGGAATGCGCGTGTAGGCGATCAGCGCGCCATTGACCAGGCCGGCGAAGAGGCCGCAGGCGATCGCCACCAGCAGCGGCACGATGACAGGCAGGTCGGTCCAGCCCTGCGCCAGGAACATCGCCTTGGGATTGGGGTTGCCGTTGACCGTCGCCACCTGGGCGAAGCTCATGGCGATCATGGCGGTCGCGCCGACGATCGAGCCCGAGGACAGGTCGATGCCGCCGGTGATGATGACCTGTGTCACGCCGATGGCGATGATGCCGACGATCGACACCTGCAGGATGATGATCTGCAGGCGCGCTTCGTTGAAGATGCCGCCGACATCGCTGCGTGTGTTGAACAGGAAGCTGTCGCCGAGAAAGATGCGGCCGATCAGTTCGAAGATGACGACGAGAATGACCAGGGCCAGGAAAACATTGAACTCGGCCGGCCATGTGCGCTTCTTCGCATCATAACCGACGCCGCCGACGCCATGAGATGTCTGTGCCACGTATTCTGTCCTCCATCAGCCGCGGTCGCCCTCGCGCCGTGCCGGCGCTGAGGGAGAGAGGGAGCGGCGCTGTCTTGATCGAGAGCGCCGCTCCGTATCGAACCGCTGGCGGCTCAGTTCTTCTTCAGGAACTTGTCGATGTTGGCTGGCGTCACCAGCTGGAAGGGCACGTAGACCTTGTGCTCGACCTTCTCGCCCTTGGAGAGCTTGAGCGCCGCATCGAGAGCGCCGGCGCCCTGGCCGGCCGCGTCCTGGAACACAGTTACGTCGAGGTCGCCCGCCTGCATGGCCGCCAGCGCGTCCTGGGTGGCATCGACGCCGCCGACGACAACCGCCTTCATGTCGATGTTGCCGGCCTTCATCGCCTGGATGGCGCCGATGGCGCTTTCGTCATTGTTGGCGATGACGCCATCGAACGGCTTGCCGGTCGAAAGCCAGTTGGTCATCAGGTTCTGCGCCTCGTCGCGGTTCCAGTTCGACGTCTGCTTGTCGATGATCTTGATGAAGCTGCAATCCGGCGTCGCGATCACATCGTCGATGTCCTTGGTGCGCTGCACGGCGGCCTGGTTGGAAAGCTCGCCCATGATCACATAGACATTGGCTTCCTTCTTGCCGGCTTCCTTGAACAGGCGGCAGACTTCCTTGGTCTCGAGCGTGCCGGAATCGGCTTCGTTCGAGGCGACGAAGGCCTGGTTGTCGGGCAGCGTGTCGACGTTGACCGGCTCGCGGTTGACATAGACCAGCGGGATCTTGGCTGCGGCGGCGGCATCCGACATCGCCTGCGTGGCCGAAGTGTCGACCGGGTTGACGATGATGGCGTCGACGCCCGAAGCGGCGAAGTTCTTGATCTGGTCAAGCTGCTTGGCAACGTCGTTCTGCGCGTCCTCGACCTGCAGCTCGACGCCGCTCATACCCTTGGCCTGCTCGATCATGCCGTTGCGCAGCACGGTCAGGAAGTTGTCGTCGAACTTGGCCATCGACACGCCAACCTTGGCGGCCAGGGCGGATGAACTCATCAGCGCCGCGAAGGCGACGCCTAAAATCAATTTCTTCATTGTGTTTCTCCTCCACATATTGGTGTCCGGTTTCACCGATTTATCCGGAATCCCCGATCTCCCCGGGGAATCTCTCCCTGATGTCGTTTCTATTCCGGGTGACGCTTGCCGTTGGCTGGAACGTCAAACCCTCTGTTTGAAACAGATATTCCGGAACGAAAGAACCAAAATATACAGATGATGAAATATTTATTCCATTTCACATCGGGGCGTCAAGGGCGATTCCGCGGCCTGCGGGCCGATTTACGCATCGCTCTGATGGATTCTATCATTTGCCTCGGCACCTTGCGCGGCGGCTGGCTAGATGTTTTCCGGCAGATAGATGTCGAAGGGCAGAAAGGTCTGGCCCGGAGCGTTGGCGGCGCCGGTTTCGATGGCATGCGCCATCAGGTCGACGAGCTCACGGCATAAAGCGGCGAGCGGGGTCGAGATCACCATGGTGAGGATGTTGTCGGCGAGCGCCGCGCGCGACTCGGCGTTGATCTCGTTGCAGACGACCACCGGCATGGTCGCGGGCTTCGCTGCCCGCAGCGCCGAGACCGCGCCTTCCATGCCACCGCCGGCGACGTAGCAGCCGGCAAGATCCGGATAGCGCGCCAGAAGATCGATCATCGCGTCATGGGTCACCTGGTTGGCTTCCAGATTGACCAGCGTTTCAAGCACGCTGAACTCCGGCGCATGCTCGCGGAAGAAGGAGCGAAAGCCGATCTCGCGCAGCTCATGGCCGTGGAAGCGGTGGCTGCCGACGAAGAGGGCGACCTTGCCGGGCCGCTTGGCTGCCTTGGAGATCATC
>NZ_RZPI01000656.1:0-3057 GCF_003998715.1 Mesorhizobium sp. M7A.F.Ca.CA.002.15.2.1 | reverse complement strand
ACTATGAAGGGCGGGTGCGGGCTGATGAAGGAAAGATGCGCGAACCACGGCGCGGCGTGCTCCTGTTCGCCAAGCCAACGCGCGAATTCGCCGGTCAGGAAGGCCGCCGGGGTTTGCTGCCCGGAGTAGACGGGCGGCGCGTTGTCGACGGTGGTTCCGACCGCGCCGTCGGCCACCGGGCGATGGATGTCGGGAGATCCGGCGCTGGCGTCGACACCTTGTAGTTCCAGCCAGGATAGCCATTGCTTCTGATGCTCGGGCAGCAACTGGCGCACCGTAAAGCCCGGCAGCACGCCTTCATAGCTTTGCAGCCGCGGATCGCCTGGCGCCAGCAGGCGCGGATCGAGCGACACATCGGTGTAGCCGAACAGCGTCGGATCATAGCCCAGGGCGCGAGCCGAAAGCGCAATGTTGCCGTGGCGAGCGTCGAGCGGCGTGCCATTGCGGCAGACGCGGTTGTTCATCTGGTAGAGGCCGGTATAGAGGCAGGCGCGAGCGGGCGAGCAGGGCGCCGCGCCGCCATAATGCCGCTTGAACAGCACGCCCTCCGCGGCCAAAGCGTCGGCATTCGGCGTTCGCACGATCGGATGACCGGCGGCGGACAGACAATCGCCGCGCCACTGGTCGCATGTGATCAGGAGAATGTTAGGCCGCCTGGCTTTTCCAGTCACTCACGATACCTTTGTCCCGGATGTCGAACGCCGTTTATGGAACCGAATTCTGGCCATGGCGCAAGTCTGACCTGCGAGCCAATTGGTGAACGAACCTTGTTCCATCGTTCACTTTTATGACACAGTCTATTCTGTGTTTGCCGCCTTTGCGGAAACTGCCCTGGTCCTCATATTGGCGTGGACAGCGGCGAGGGCCGCACATGTACCAAGGGAAGGAGCAAGACAATGCTCGACCAGATCAAGGGCCTGCATCACGTCACGTCGATGGCCAGGGATGCCCGCCAGAACAACGATTTCTTCACCAGGAAACTCGGTCAGCGCCGGGTCAAGAAGACCGTCAATTTCGACGCGCCCGATGTTTACCATCTTTACTACGGTGACGAGGCCGGTACGCCGGGTTCGGTGATGACCTATTTCCCCTTCCCCGACATCGGCAAGGGCCGGCATGGGGTCGGGGAAGTCGGAACCACCGTCTACTCGGTGCCGGAAGGCACGCTTGGCTATTGGGAAAAACGCTTTGCCGATGAGGGCGTCACCGGCCTCTCGCGCGAAGAAACCTTCGGTGAGAAGCGCCTGGCTTTTGCCGGACCGGATGGTGACGGCTTCGCGCTGGTCGAGTGCAAGAGCGACAGCAGAGCACCCTGGGCGAAAGGCGGCGTTCCCACGGATGAGGCGATCCGAGGCTTTCATTCCGTGTCGCTCAGGCTGAAGGATGGCGGCGCCACGGAAGAGCTGCTGAAGTTCATGGGCTATGAGGAAGTCGACAAGTCCGGCAATCTCAGGCGGCTGGCGGTGAAGAACGGCAATGGCGCCGATGTCATCGACATCGAATCGCTGCCGAGCACGGCCTTCGCCGATCTCGGCGCCGGCTCCGTCCATCACGTCGCCTTCGCGGTCGAGAACCGCGCCAGGCAGCTGGAAGTACGCAAGGCGTTGATGGACACCGGCTATGGGGTGACGCCGGTGATCGACCGCGACTACTTCTGGGCGATCTATTTCCGCACACCGGGTGGCGTGCTGTTCGAAGTCGCCACCAACGAGCCGGGATTCGATCGCGACGAGGATACCGCTCATCTGGGCGAGGCGCTGAAGCTGCCGACGCAGCACCAGCACCTGCGGCCCTATCTCGAGCAGCATCTGCAGAAGTTGGAAGGCTGAGACCATGAGCAAGGACGCTTACATCCACAAGGTGCTGCCCGGTTCGCCGGGCGGTCCATTGCTGTTCGTCTTCCATGGCACGGGAGGCGATGAGAATCAGCTTCTGTCGCTGGGGCGCGATCTCGCGCCCCAGGCAACCATCGTCTCGCCGCGCGGTGATGTGTCGGAACAAGGTGCCGCGCGCTTCTTTCGCCGCGCCGCCGAGGGCATCTACGATATGGACGACCTGGCGCGGGCGACGACCAAGATGGCGGGCTTCGTCAAGGCCCATGTTGAAGCAGCGAAGCCATCGGCCGTGCTGGGTCTCGGCTATTCCAACGGCGCCAATGTCCTAGCCTCGGTGGTGTTCGCGGTTCCAGCGCTGTTCGACGCGTCGGTGCTGATGCATCCGCTGATCCCGTTCGAACCTGAGGTCAAGGGCAGCCTCGCCGGCCGCCATATCCTGGTGACCGCCGGCAAGCGCGATCCGATCTGCCCACCGAACCTGACCACGCGGCTCGAGGCCTATTTGCGTGCCGACGGCGCCGATGTCACAGTGGAATGGCACGATGGCGGGCACGAGGTGCGGCCAAACGAGATCGAGGCGGCACGGCGGTTCTTTGCCGATACTGCCCAAGGAGCATAGCAATGCCTGACCAACTGCCTGAGATCGAACTTGAGGATCGCGGTTCCAAGGGCCGCTACGTCCTGCGTGGACCCGATGGCGCCGAGGCCGAGATGACTTTCACCAAGATCGGTGAGCACCAGATCATCATCGACCACACCGAAGTGCCGGACGTCTTTCGCGGCCAGGGTGCCGGGCTTCGGCTTGTCACCCGCGCCGTCGAGGATGCGCGTGCGGCGGGCAAGAAGATCATCCCGCTCTGCCCGTTCGCCAACGCTCAGTTCCGCCGCCATCAGGAATGGGCCGACGTGCTGAAGCGGTAGGGATTCGTTGCTTGGAAACGGCGCGGCAAGCGGCTGCCATCCCACCGGGGCGGCTTTGGCATTTGCGCGGGTGGCGCATCCTGCCTAAGTAGATAGGATATATCTTAGCCGCGCCGACAAACGAACCGAATGATCCCCCAATGACCGAAACCGATCTCGTTCCCGTCTTCGACGGCCACAACGATACGTTGCTCAGGCTCCATCAGTCGAAAGACACGGACGTCGAAAAACTGTTCATCGAGGGGAAATCGGGCGGCCATATCGACCTGCCACGCGCGAAAGCCGGCGGCTTCGCCGGGGG
>NZ_RZPI01000655.1:0-3061 GCF_003998715.1 Mesorhizobium sp. M7A.F.Ca.CA.002.15.2.1 | reverse complement strand
ATGCTGGCTTCGGCTGTCTCCTATCTCAGAATGTTCGAGACGGCGCGGCTCCAGGGATGGGCGTCGATGCGAACCTGGATGCGGTTGAGCGGTATGCCGTCCAGCACCGCCTCCAGCGCCTCCGCCGTTCTCGGCAAGCCGTAGCCGAACGCGTTGGGCGCCCCTTCGAAGACCAGCGACAATCCCGTGGCACCCTGTGCAACATCCTCCAGCGCTTGGCTTCTGGCACGGTCGATGTCCGGATCGTCGATGCGCTGGCTGACGATCCATGGCGATTTCGGGTTTGTACGCACGATCGGTTCCGCCGCGGTGCTGCGGTCGTAGAGCGGTTCGATACGGATGTTGTCATCGCTGTGCGAGACCAGCTTTTCCTCGAAGGAAGCGCCTGCCAATGCCTTTTCCGCCAAGGCGAGCCATCGCTGACGCTCGGCGTTCTCGGGTTCCACGTCCTGGATCAAGGCTCCGGCGCCCATCCGTCCTCCTCGTTTCATGCGGCCGCACCAGCCGGGAGCGGTTCAGTCTACGGTCCCCGGTCCGATATCGCAATGCAATGCGCTTTCAGAGACCGGATTCGATCCATCAGATATAGGTCAGTCCGCGTGGACGACGATTGCCAAACAGCGGCAAAATCCGCAAGCTCCAAAAACCCGATCTGAACGAATGGGGCCGATTTGGGCGAATGGCCCGGATTTGGACGAATGGCCCCGATTTGGACGAATGGCATTGTCGCTGTGCAATGGCCTCACTATACCTGCGGCAAGGCCACTGGCTTTAGACACATCAGTTTGCGGAGACCGGACATATGGCTGACGAGACCAGTATTTTCATCGGCGCCAGCCGAAAGCCCGACGACAGCTATCAGCGTGCCGAGCAGTTGTTGCTGCGATATGGGAATCGTCACGGCCTGGTGACCGGCGCCACCGGCACCGGCAAGACCGTCACCTTGCAGATCCTGGCCGAAGGATTTTCCAACGCCGGCGTGCCGGTGTTCTGCGCGGACATCAAGGGTGATCTGTCGGGCATCGCGATGATGGGCACGGCACAGGATTTCCTCGTCAAGCGGGCCGAACAGGTCAAGCTCGATCCGTATGACTTCCAGGAATTTCCCGTTATCTTCTGGGACTTGTTCGGCGAGCAGGGTCATCCGATCCGCGCCACGGTCTCGGAAATGGGGCCGTTGTTGCTGTCGCGCCTGATGAACCTGACCGAGGCGCAGGAAGGCATCATGAACATCGCCTTCCGCCTGGCGGACGAGGAAGGCTTGCTGCTGCTCGACATGAAGGATCTGCAGGCGCTGCTCGCCAACATCGCCGAGCGCGCCGACGAGATCGGCTCGCGCTATGGCAACGTGACGAAGCCATCGGTCGGGGCTATCCAGCGCACGCTGCTGGTCCTCGAACAGCAGGGGGCCGCAAACTTCTTCGGCGAACCGGCACTGCGTATCGCCGATATCATGCGCACCACCCGCGACGGACGCGGCGCCATCAGCGTGCTTGCCGCCGACAAGCTGATGATGAATCCGCGGCTCTACGCGACCTTCCTGCTATGGCTGATGTCGGAGCTGTTCGAGGTGCTGCCGGAAGTCGGCGACCCCGACAAGCCGAAGCTGGTGTTCTTCTTCGACGAGGCCCATCTTCTGTTCGACGAAGCACCCAAGGTGCTCATCGATCGCGTCGAACAGGTCGTCCGACTGATCCGCTCGAAAGGCGTCGGCGTCTATTTCGTCACCCAGAACCCTTTGGATATCCCTGAAAAAGTCCTGGCCCAGCTCGGCAATCGCGTCCAGCACGCGCTGCGCGCCTATACACCGCGCGAGCAGCAGGCAGTCCGGACGGCGGCCGAAACGTTCCGGCCAAATCCCGATTTCGACTGCATGACCGCCATTACACAGCTTGCCACTGGCGAGGCGCTGGTCTCGACGTTGGAAGCCAAGGGTGTTCCGTCCATGGTGCAGCGGACACTGATCCGCCCGCCATCCTCGCGGCTTGGGCCCATAACGGCCGCTGAGCGGCAAAAGCTGATCCAGGAAAGCCCGGTCGCCGGCCAGTACGATCAGGCCGTCGATCGCGAATCGGCTTTCGAAATGCTGCAGAAAAAGGCCAAGGACGCGCAGGATGCCGAAGAGCAGGCCCAGCAGGCCGGCAGCGGCGGCTCGCGCTGGACCATTCCGGGCTTCGGCAATGACGATCCCGCGCCGCAATCCGGTGGCAGGCGCACATCTGCACCGCGCCCGTCCAACCGCCAGACGGTCGCAGAGGCGGCGATCAAGTCGGTGGTGCGCTCGGTCGGCTCCTCGGTCGGTCGGGCAATCGTGCGCGGCATTCTGGGGAGCTTGTCGCGCGGGCGGTGACTGGAGGCAGCGGGCGCCGCTGCCTAGTCAGCTCAGAAAATCGAATTCGTGATCGCCTTGACCGGTCCAAGCAGCACCGAACCGTCCGGCACGCCGGCATCGATCGGGATCGCCTGTCGGTTGGCCGTCGCCACCATGGGTTGGCTGGCGTCGCTGGTCACGATGACCGGCGTCTTCGAGGGCACGCGATCATAGAGGTCGATAATGTCCTGGTTCATCAGACGCACGCAGCCTGACGACACCGACTTGCCGATCGAGCGCCACTCCGGCGAGCCGTGCAGACGGTAGAGCGTGTCGACATTGCCCTGGAACAGATAGAGCGCGCGTGCACCGAGCGGATTCTTCAGGCCGCCGGGCATGCCGCCATTGTCGGCGCTGTAGGGTTTCAGTTCCGGCTGGCGGGCTATCATTTCGTCCGGCGGCGTCCATTTTGGCCATTTCTGCTTCCACTGAACGACGGCGTCGCCGGACCATTCGAAGCCGGCGCGGCCAAGGCCGACACCGTAGCGTATCGCCTGACCGCCTGGACGAACCAGATAAAGGAAGTGGCCGGTCGTATCGACGACTATGGTTCCCGGCTTCTGTCCCGTCGGGTCGGGAACGATCTGACGCAGGAATTGCGGATCGATCTTGTCGACTGGGATGGCCGGCAAATCGAAGCCGCCGTCGCTGACTGCTGCATACATCGTCACATAGTCCGCCAGAGGCGGC
>NZ_RZPI01000654.1:0-3064 GCF_003998715.1 Mesorhizobium sp. M7A.F.Ca.CA.002.15.2.1 | reverse complement strand
CCCGTAACTTACTGCTGCCGCAGGGCAAGGCGCTGCGCGCCAACGAAGCCAACAAGAAGAAGTTCGAAGGCCAGCGCGCCCAGCTTGAAGCCCGCAACCTCGAGCGCAAGTCGGAAGCGGCCCAGGTCGCTGAAAAGCTCGACGGCAAGAGCTTCATCGCCGTTCGCTCCGCCGGCGAAACCGGTCAGCTTTACGGTTCCGTTTCGACCCGCGACATCGCCGATCTGCTGACGGCGGAAGGTTTTTCGATCAACCGCAACCAGATCCTGCTCAACCAGCCGATCAAGACCATCGGTGTCACCAATGTGGCGATCGCGCTGCATCCGGAAGTCGAGGTCACCGTCACGCTCAACATCGCCCGCACGGCCGACGAAGCCGAGCGCCAGGCCAAGGGCGAGACGCTGACCACCGCCGAAGCCATCTATGGCGACGACATCAACGACAACGCCCGGCCGGAGAACTTCTTCGATCCGAACACCGAGTTCGAGGGCGACGAAGACAACGCCTGATCACACGTCGCAAGCGATTGGAGCCATGGGGCTGATCACGACTTGACGCCAAGCTCCGATCACTTTGCCGTCATCCAGCCATGCTGGACCAATGCCCGGGCCTCGCGCCCGGGCATTTTTGTGCCAAATGGAACTTTTCGAACCCCTATATATTGTTGCAGACTATGGCGTCGCGCGTCCTTTGGCCGCGCAAAGCACGCTGTGCAACTTTGGTTCGGCGCAAGATCTCCGGCGAAATCGATCCCGATTTTCGCGGTCACGCGCCAAGGCAGCCTGTCTGGCCGAGAGGGGACATTTGGTCATGAATATTCTGTTAAAGCGCGTTCTCGACCGCTTGGTGCGCACCGGCAATCTTAGGGTAACCGGCCCCAAGGGCACGGCGGTGGTTTTCGGCGACGGCAGCGGCGAACCGGTGCACATGCACATCAAGACCGCGCATGCCGAGCGCGCCATCACCTTCGATCCGATGCTGGCGGTGCCTGAAGCCTACATGGACGGCGAACTCGACATTCTCGAGGGCGGCGTGCTGGGCGTGATGCGCATCGCCTTCCAGAACATGGGCAGCGGCGGCATCGACGCCACCTGGTCGAAGGCCATCGAAGGCCTGCGCCACGCCTTCCGCCGGCTGCAGCAGATCAACACCGCCTCGCGCTCGCGGCGCAACGTGCAGCGCCACTACGATCTGTCGGGCGATCTCTACCGGCTCTTCCTCGACGAGGACATGCAATATTCCTGCGCCTATTTCGAGCAGCCGGACATGACGCTCGACGAGGCGCAGGGCGCCAAGAAACGCCACATCGCCGCCAAGCTCCGGCTGAAGGCCGGCCAGACGGTGCTCGACATCGGCTCCGGCTGGGGCGGGCTTGGCCTCTATCTCGCCAAGGCGTTCGACGTCGACGTGCAAGGCGTCACGCTGTCGACCGAGCAGCATGGCGTCGCCACCGACCGGGCGCATGCGCAAGGGCTGGAAAGCCGCGTGCATTTCGAGCTGAAGGACTACCGCGAACTCAATGAGCGTTTCGATCGCATCGTCTCGGTCGGTATGTTCGAGCATGTCGGCGTCAACCACTATCGCACCTTCTTCGACAAGAGCGCGACGCTGCTCAAGCCGGATGGCGTCATGCTGTTGCACACGATCGGCCGTTCCGGCGTGCCGTGGGCGACCAGCGCCTTCATCCGCAAATACATCTTCCCGGGCGGCTACATCCCGTCGCTGTCGGAAGTGATGCCTGCGATCGAGAAGTCGGGCCTGGTCGTCACCGACGTCGAGATCCTGCGGCTCCACTATGCCGACACGCTGAAGCACTGGGGCGAGCGCTTCGCCGCCAATCGCGACAAGGCCAAGGCGATCTATGACGAGCGCTTCTGCCGCATGTGGGAATTCTATCTGGCGGCCTCGGAAGCCGCATTCCGCTGGCAGGATCTGGTGATCTTCCAGATCCAGATCGCCAAGAAGAACGATACGCTGCCGATGACACGCGACTACATGGCCAAATGCGAAAAAGCGCTGGAGATGCGCGATATGGGGCATCGTGAAACGGCTCCCGTCAAAAAGAGCCCGGCCGCCAAGCCGGCTCGCCGCCGCAAGGTTGCCGACCAGGAATAGCATTGCCGCTTGCCATTGCCGGCGCCGGCACTGAAAAAGGTCCCGTGACCGTCGCGGGACCTTTTTCATGACCTTTGTCCTCTATGCCGCCGCCGCTCTGGCCGAGATCGCCGGCTGCTTTTCATTCTGGGCCTGGTGGCGGCTGGAGAAGTCGCCGCTTTGGCTGCTTCCCGGCCTCGCCTCGCTTGCCCTGTTCGGCTTCCTGCTGGCGCTGGTCGACACGTCAGCCGCCGGTCGCGCCTACGCCGCCTATGGCGGCATCTACATCGTGGCGTCGCTTGGCTGGCTGTGGCTGGTTGAAGGCGTTCGCCCCGACCGCTGGGATCTTGCCGGTGCCGCGCTCTGCATTGCCGGTGCTTCGGTGATCCTTCTCGTCCCGCGGGGCGCTTGAGATGGAGTTGCCTGCCTCCCTTCGCCAAGGTGTCGAGCGTCTGCTCGAAAACGTTCCGCTGGCGGTACTCAAGCAAGCGGCAAAGACGCTGTCCGACCGCTACCGCGCCGAGTTGCGCGACGGCCGTCTGCACATGGCCGAGGATCTGGCGGTGAAGGCCTATCTGGCGACGCGGCTGCCGGCGACCTATGCCGCGATCCGTGCCAGCCTCGACGCGCTGAGCGACGCCAAGCCTGCCTTTCAGCCCAGGACCTTGCTCGATGTCGGCGCCGGCCCTGGCACGGTGCTTTGGGCCGCGACCGATCTGTGGCCCGATCTCGAACAGGCGGTGTTGTTCGAAGCCAGTGCCGCCGTGCGTAAGGTCGGCGAGACGCTTGCCGGCAACACTATTGCCGCCCAGAGCAGATGGCTGGCCGGTGATGCCACCATCGACCTTGCTGACATCGAGCCGGCCGATCTGGTCACGTGCGCTTATGTGCTCGATGAAATCGCGCCGGCATCGCTGCCGAAACTCATCGACCGGCTCTGGCAACTCACTGGCGACACGCTCCTGATCGT
>NZ_RZPI01000653.1:0-3070 GCF_003998715.1 Mesorhizobium sp. M7A.F.Ca.CA.002.15.2.1 | reverse complement strand
GGTTGTCATAGACGGCAAGAACCTCTGGTAGCTTATCCAAACCATTCCGGCACGGCGATGCGGCGCCACCACCGGGTATTGGTCACTCGGGAAAAGCCGTGAACGGCGCTTTTGCCGTTCCGCTTTTCGCCGCAATTCATGGTACAAGTCGCGGGAAGGGCTGATTTGGCGCCACCGCAAGGCGTGACTTGGAGAGGGACCATCCTATGAAAAAGACTGTGCTCGTCGTCGTGGCGACGGCTGTGCTCGTGAGCGCCTGCACCACCACCGATCCGTATACAGGCGACCAGAAGATTTCCAACACGGCGGCCGGCGCCGGCCTTGGCGCCCTGGCGGGTGCCAGCCTTGGCCTGCTTGCCGGTGGCAACGACCGCCGCAACGCACTGATCGGCGCCGGCATCGGCGCGCTGGCCGGCGGCGCCATCGGCGCCACGATGGACCAGAACGAGGCCGAACTGCGCCGGCAGCTCGAGGGCACCGGTGTCAGCGTCACCCGCAGCGGCGACCAGATCATCCTCAACATGCCGTCCGACATCACCTTCAACTCGGATCAGGATGCGGTGAAGCCCGGCTTCTACCAGGTCCTGAACTCCGTCGCGCTGGTGCTGAAGAAGTTCAAGCAGACCACGGTCGACGTGTTCGGCCACACCGATTCGACCGGTGGCGACCAGCACAATTTCGATTTGTCGCAGCGTCGTGCTTTGGCGGTGGCGAACTATCTGTCCGGTCAGGGCGTGGATCAGCGGCGCTTCGCCGTCACAGGCTTCGGCAAGACACGTCCGGTCGCATCCAATGCCACAGCCGAAGGTCGGGCCCAGAACCGCCGCGTCGAGATCCAGCTGTCGCCGCTCACCTGATCCGTCCGGCAAGCGGATGCGAAACGGCCCTCATGCGGGGCCGTTTTTGTTTGAGCTGACATCGGCGCTCTGGATGGGTACGGTATAGATTTAGTTATTGCTAAAATATAGCTTTCCGGCGGCCATGGAAAGGAATAGCATCATGGCAGTCCAGCGGGGATGAGGCGGTGTAACCGGCCGCGCAATCAGCATTTTTCCGCCTCGGTCTTGCACGGCCAGATCAGAAATCTGGGAGGAATGCATGACAAGAACAGCCAGCCTTGGGCGCTGTGGCGTCCTCGTTTTAACAGGTTTGGTAGGCGCGTGGCTGAACGTTGCTTCGGCTCGGGCCGAGGACGCCAACAAGGCCGACATCGAAGCCTTGAAAAAGTCGCTCGCCAAATATGAGGATTACACCGCTGCCGTCCGCGATCTCTATCTGTCGACGGTCGGCTGCGTCTACTACAGCGGAGAAAAGATAGCGGGCGCGATGGATTACCCGAAGGGCGCCATGGGTATTCACTTCGTCAATGTCCCGAGTGTCGGCCAGAAGCTCGACCCGATGCACCCCAACGTGCTGATCTATGAACCGACCAAGAAGGGTTTGCGGCTGGTGGGCGCGGAATGGCTGGTGCCTCTGACGCCGGACATAAAGGAGCCTCCGAAGCTGTTTGGCCAAACCTTCATGGGGCCGATGGAGGGGCACTACCCTCTCATCCCGAAGGAGTTCGTCCATTACGACCTTCATGCCTGGCTCGGGGACAATCCGAACGGCATGTTCAGTCCGACGAACCCGAACGTGAAATGCTCGAAGGCCGAGTTTCCGATGCTGGAAAAACCGACCAAGATGATGCCTGGGCCGATGTAACGGGCGAACCAGGCTGGAGCTCTACCGAGAAGGCAAGCCGGATGGCTGGCTTGCCTTCGAAGCGGTCGGGATCAGACCTTGGCGACGATCCGCATGAAGGCCGGCATGTCATCGCCGAAGCCAACGGTGGAATCGTTGTCTTCCTGGTGACGTTGGCGGGCAGGGCGGCTGTTGTCTCGCTGCGGCCGGGTATCGCCGCGTTCCGGTGCGCGCTGTTCGTTGCGATCGGACGATTTGCGCTCGGTGTTTTCCGAACGGATCGCTTCCTTGCGCGAGCGCCGTTCGCCGACGTCGGCGGCTGCCGCTGCGACCTCGGCCGCCGGCTGGTCCTCGCGGACTGTTTCCGGTGCCGTGTCTTCGCTGCGCTTGGCGTGGCGTTCGCGCGGTTTGCGCTCGCCGCCCTTTTCCCTGCTGCGGTCGTCGTCCTTGCGACCGGCGCGGCGCGGTGCGCCCTTGCCACGGCGCGGAGCATCGTCCTCGCCGCCTTCGCTGGCAACCACCGTCGACAAGTCGCCGTCATGCCATTCGATCTTGTTGCCGATCAGCCGCTCGATGGCGTCGATGTATTTGGTGTCCGACTTGGTCGCGATGGTGAAGGATTTTCCGGAGCGTCCGGCGCGGCCGGTACGGCCGATACGGTGGACATAATCCTCGGCATGGATCGGCACGTCATAGTTGAAGACATGGCTGACGTCGGGGATGTCCAAGCCGCGCGCGGCGACGTCGGAAGCGACGAGGTAGCGCAGCTTGCCGTCGCGGAAATTGGCCAGCATCTGCATGCGCGCGCGCTGGTCCATGTCGCCATGCAGCGCACCGGCGTCGAAATCATACTTCAGCAGCGAGCGGAACAGTTCCGACACTTCGACCTTGCGGTTGCAGAAGATGATGGCGTTCTTCAGTTCGGCATCTTCGGCCTTGATCAGGTTGCGCAGCGTCTCGCGCTTGTCCCACGGCTTGGAGCCTGATTTGACCAGCCGCTGGGTGATGTTGGTGGCGGCGGACGCGGCCTTCGAGACCTCGACGCGCACCGGCGCATGCAGGAATTTCTCGGTCAGCTTGGTGATTTCCGGCGGCATCGTCGCCGAGAAGAACAGCGTCTGCCTGGTGAACGGGATCATCTCGCAGATGCGCTCGATGTCGGGAATGAAGCCCATGTCGAGCATGCGGTCGGCTTCGTCGATGACGAGGATCTCGACGCCATTGAGCAACAGCTTGCCGCGCTCGCGGTGATCGAGCAGGCGGCCGGGCGTCGCGATCAGCACGTCGACGCCGCGCTCCAGCTTCTTGTTCTGTTCGTCGAATGAGACACCGCCGATCAGGAGCGCGATGTTGAGCTTGTGGTTCTTGCCATATCGGATGAAAATCT
>NZ_RZPI01000652.1:0-3087 GCF_003998715.1 Mesorhizobium sp. M7A.F.Ca.CA.002.15.2.1 | reverse complement strand
GCCGCCATCATGGCTGAGGTGGCGACCGAGCCGATCGACAGATCAAAACCTCCGACGACCAGCGTGGCGGTGACGCCGAGCGCCAGCACGCCGGTGATGGCGACCGACTGGAAGATGAAAACCGCACTTTGCGGCGAAACGAAACCGTCGGCGGCGATCGAGAAATAGGCGACGAGCCCGAACAAGAGCACGATGAATCCGTAGCGGATGGCGTGGTCGCGCAATGTCATTCGGCGCTCCCGCGCGCTGCTGCCGTTTTTAGCCAATCCGAACCCATGCTCTTTCCATTCCCATTCCTAACGCCCGCGCTCAGGCGGCACTGTGCAGCGGCCCGCCGGCGACCTCGGCCAACAGGCGGTCGAGATCGACATCGGCATTGCGGTGCTCGCCGACGATGGTCTGTTCCGACATGACCAGGATGCGATCGGCGGTCTCCAGCGCCTCGTCGAGTTCGGTGACGAACAGCAGCGTGGCGCGTCCGTTTGCACTGGCCCTGAGCTTGGCGGCGATGTCGCGCCGGGCGGAAATATCGACGCCCTGAAACGGCTCGTCCAGAATGAACAGTCTCGCATGCTGGGCCATCCAGCGGGCGACCATCACCTTCTGCTGGTTGCCGCCGGAGAGCTCCGACATCTCGTCCTTCTCGGAGCGGCAGACGATGCCCAGCTCCTCGATCTGCCGGCGCGCCGTGGCGCGTTCCAGACGGCGCTTGAGAACAGCGAAACGTGACATGCGCTTGTGAAACGGCAGGCTGATATTTTCCTGGATGTTGAAGCCGCCGACGATGCCGTTCTCGCCGCGGTCCTTGGCAACGAGGAACACGCCGGCGGCGATCGCCTCGCCGGCTGTTTCAGGCGCATAAGGCCTGCCGTTCAGCGTCATTGTGCCGGCCAGCGGCTGGCGCACGCCAAACAGCGTCTCGGCAAGCGCCGTCTTGCCGACGCCGACGAGGCCGGTGATGGCAACGACCTCACCGTCGCCGAGCGTCAGCGAGATCGGCCGTGCGCCTTGTGCGATGCGCAGACCGTCTATCTTGAAGACGGCATTGGCCGAATCCCTGACAACAATCCGGTCGAGATGGATCTTGCGGCCGAGCATGGCGTTGACCGCGCCTTCATAGTCGAGCGGTTTCTTGTCGAAAATGCCTGAGATGATCCCGTCCCGCATGGATACGATGCGGTCGGCCAGCCGCCTTATGTCCGACATACGGTGCGAGATGTAGAGGATGGCCACGCCTTGCTCGCGCAGCCTGTCGATCAGGGCAAACAGCCGATCAGCCTCGGCGCTGGAGAGCGATGAGGTCGGCTCGTCGAGGATCAGCACTTTCGGCTTGTGCGCCAGCGCGCGGGCAATCGCCACCATCTGACGATCGGCCAGCGAAAGATCACTCACCCGCGCCTTCAAATCGATGGCCAGCCCCATGCGGTCGGCAACCGTCTTGGCCTCTCGCCGCACGCGCATTGGATTGAACAGGGTCGGCGCACCGCTGCCGCTCAGCCGGTCCAGCGTCAGGTTGGTGGCGACGTCGAGATCGGCGACGACACCGTCGTTGATGTTCTGATGCACGGTGACGACGCCGGCGCGGATCGCCTCGGCCGGGGTTTTCGGCGCGAAATCCTGGTCGGCGAGCGCCATCGTCCCGCCGCCGCGTTCGTAGACACCAGAGATGATCTTGACGAGGGTGGATTTGCCGGCGCCGTTGGCGCCCATCAGCACGGTCACTTCACCGGCATGCAGTTCCAGCGAGACGCCGCCAAGCACCTCGTTATGGCCAAAGGATTTCCTCAGTCCCTCTACGCGGAACACGGCATTGCCGACCATGCGTTCCTCCCTGACATGACGCTATGGGCTGTATCGGCAATTGTCAACACGATTGACAATTGCCAGATCGCTTCCTAGCTTGGCCCGGCCGCCACGCCTCCGTTATGTTGGAAGCGCATATGCGGGAGGATAACGATGACTGAAGAATTGCCGTTCGAAGCCCTATCGGTCGAAACCCTGGCTGCACGCCTTGGCGGCAACGAGGCGCTGTGCGCGAAGATCGGCAAGGACACCGGCGCCTGGAAGGTCCGCGAGGTCGGCGACGGCAATCTCAACCTGGTGTTCATCGTCGAGGGCGCCAGCGGTGCGGCCGTGGTCAAGCAGGCCCTGCCCTATGTCCGCCTGGTCGGCGACAGCTGGCCGCTGCCGTTGAAGCGCTCCTTCTTCGAATATCACGCGCTGACCAGGCAAGAGGCGCGCGCGCCGGGCTCGGTGCCGGCGATCCATTATTTCGATGAAGGTCAGGCGCTGATCATCATGGAATATCTTGCGCCGCCGCATATCATCCTGCGCCGTGCCCTGATCGACGGCCGCCAACTGCCGAACATCGCCCGGGATATCGGCCTGTTCATGGCCCGCACGCTGTTTCGCGGCTCCGACCTGCATATGACCGCCAAGGACCGCAAGGCCGATCTGGCGCTGTTCGCCGACAATGCCGAGCTTTGCGACATCACCGAAAACCTCGTGTTCTCCGATCCCTATTTCGATGCCAAGATGAACCGGCACACCTCGCCGCAGCTCGACGGCCTGGTCGCCGAACTGCGCGCCGACCGCGACCTCAAGGTCGAGGCGCAGCGGCTGAAGCACATCTTCGCCGCCAATGCCGAAACGCTGCTGCATGGCGACCTGCATTCCGGTTCGATCATGGTCACCGACACGGAGACCCGGATGATCGATCCGGAGTTCGCCTTCTACGGCCCGATGGCTTTCGACGTCGGCATGCTGCTTGCCAATTTCTGGATGTCCTTCTTCTCGCAACGCGGTCACGAACAGAAGGGCAAGCGCGACGCCATGCGCGCCTATCTGCTCGGTGTGACGGTCGAGACCTGGGCGGTGTTCCGCGCCGAGTTTTCGCATCTATGGCGCAGCGAGCGCACCGGCATGCTCTACCAAAAGAGCCTGTTCGAGGACCAGGGCGACATCCTTGCCTCAGAGCAGGCGCTCGACCATGTGCTGCACCAGATCTGGACCGATCTGCTAGGCTTTGCCGGCGTCGAAGTGCACCGGCGCATCCTCGGTCTCGCTCACAATGCCGATTTCGAGACC
>NZ_RZPI01000651.1:0-3092 GCF_003998715.1 Mesorhizobium sp. M7A.F.Ca.CA.002.15.2.1 | reverse complement strand
GTGCTTGTGGAAGGCACCGCCGATTTCCGCGATGCCGACAGCGCCGCCGTCGCCTCGCCGCTGGCCGGCCGGCTGTTCGAAATTCCTGGCGTCACCGGCGTTTTCTTCGGCTATGACTTCATCACCGTGACCAAGGATGGCCCCGACTGGCAGCATTTGAAGCCGGCGATCCTCGGCGCCATCATGGAGCATTTCATGTCCGGCGCGCCCGTCATGGCCAAGGCCGGCCCGGCCGCCGAGACCAGCCAGACCGGTGAGTTCTACGACAAGGCCGACGAGGAGCTGGTCATCACCATCAAGGAGCTGCTCGACACGCGGGTGCGCCCGGCGGTCGCCCAGGATGGCGGCGACATCACCTTCCGCGGCTTCGAGAATGGCACGGTGTTCCTGCACATGAAGGGTGCCTGCGCCGGCTGCCCGTCATCGACGGCGACGCTGAAGCACGGCATCCAGAACCTTCTGCGCCATTTCGTGCCGGAAGTGCAGCAGGTCGAGCAGGTCTCCTGACGCCCGTTTTGACAATTCTACCCTGCTGACCGTCTGGTCCGATTTCTTCGCTTCCGGCGCATCGGTCAGAAGGAACTCCAAAATGATCTACGAACTTCGGGTTTACCGGGCTCTGCCGGGACGCTTGCCGGCGCTTCTTGATCGCTTCGACAAGATCACGCTCAAATTATGGGAAAAGCACGGTATCCGCCAAGCGGGTTTCTTTACCACGCTGATCGGAGCTTCGAACAACGAACTGACCTACATGCTGGCATGGGAATCGCTGGCCGAACGCGAAGAGCGCTGGACGGCGTTCGTGAAGGACCCTGCCTGGACGCAGGCGCGGGAAGACTCCGAGCGTGATGGCCAGATCACCGAGACAATCATCAACCAAATTTTGGTACCCACCGCGTTCTCGGCGGTGTCCTGACCGCCGAGCAGGCGTCGCATCGCGCAAACAACAAAAAACCGGGCCGAATTGCCCGGTTTTCTGCTTGGGACGTCCGTTGTTGCCTAGACGGTCCGCGTACGAAAACTGCCTCTAGAGAACGATGACCTTGGCGCCGACCGAGGCGCGGTCATAGAGGTCGATAATGTCCTGATTCATCAGCCGGATGCAGCCAGACGACATCGCCTTGCCGATCGAATTCCATTCGGGGCTGCCATGCAGGCGATAGCCTGAATCACCGCCCTTGTTGAACAGGTACATGGCGCGCGCGCCGAGCGGGTTCTTCAGGCCCGGCTCCATGCCGCCGGCAAACTTTTCCAATTCCGGCTGGCGCTGGATCATCTGCCTCGGCGGCGTCCAGGTCGGCCATTCGCGCTTGAGCGCAATGTGGGCGGTGCCATGCCACTCGAAGCCCTCGCGGCCGACGCCGATGCCGTAGCGAATGGCCCTTCCGTCGCCCTCGATGAAATAAAGGAACTTGTTCTGCGTATCGACGATGATCGTGCCCGGCTTTTCCGGGCTATCGTAGTTCACTTCCTGCCGATGGTACTTCATCGGCACTTTCTCGATCGGGATGCGCGGCAGCTGATAACCGGCGTCGGTGACCGCGCCGTAGTCGTTGGAGAAGATCTGCGAGCCGATGGTGCTGCAACCGGCGATAGCAGTGGAGAGCGCCAGTGCGGCGATGATTGCAAACGACTTCATGCGCATCAGGTGATCCGGTGCCCCGCCCAAACTCGGCGGCACGAGTCGGCCGCTCTCTCATCATCATTCATGCTGGCATTTGCTTTGCTTGCCAAGCGCGCGATGCCTATATGCCTGCCTTGACGTACCGGTAAGCGTATCACTATGGCATTTTGGCAACAGGACTCACAGGATTGTGAAGCAAATTCAAGGGGCCTGCTCCATGGGTTCCTGGAAATCGAGGAGAACCGTCATGAATGTCGGTGACGCCGCCCACCGCTCCGGCCTGCCGGCCAAGACCATCCGTTACTATGAAGAGATCGGCCTGATCGCCCCGGCACGCGCCGCCAACGGCTACCGCGATTATTCCGGAGACGACATCCATCGGCTGGCCTTCCTGCGCCGCGCGCGCAATCTCGGCTTTTCCATCGACGATTGCCGCCAGCTGATGGCGCTTTACCAGGATCGCAGCCGCGCCAGCCAAAACGTGCGCGAAATCGCCGCCGCCCATGTCACGGCGATCGAGGAGAAAGTGCGCGAGTTGCAGTCGATGCGCTCGACGCTGCAGAAACTGATTCATGCCTGTCACGGCGACGAAAGGCCGGATTGTCCGATCCTTGATGACATGGCGGGCGCGGCATTGCCTAGCGACAAGGGCGCCTCTGCGCCTGCATAATGACCGTATGTCGACGACGCCCGAAGCCTGGTCGACTCCTGCCGGGAGGACATCCGCAATGGTCTCGATGACCGTCGAACTGCGCAATGTGGAGGACACGCGAGCCGCCATGGGCTGGGCCGGCGGCCACACGATCATCGTCGACCGGCCCGAAGGCAAGGCCGGCGGCATGGGCCTGGGCTTCAATGGCGGCCAGTTGCTTGCCCTGGCGATCGGCGGCTGCTTCTGCAACGATCTTCGCTACGTCGCCGAGGAAATGGGCGTAACGCTCGACAAGATCGCCGTGACCGTGACGCTGAACCTCGAAGGCAAGCCTTTGCTCGCGACCTCGTCAACCATGGCGGTTTCATGCACGACGCTGGACGGCTCCGACCCGGCCGAGATCATTACAAGGGCCGCGGCGATTTCCACGGTCAGCAACTCCCTGCGCCAGGGCGTGTCGGTGAGCATTGAAACGGCCGCAACGACGGCCGGCTTGTCGGAGGAATGATCCCCGGGAACAGGCGCATTGGCCGCGTGGATTGTCAGAGATCGCCAAAAAAGGCCCGCCGCCGGCACGGCAGAGCGATTGACCCAATTTTCTTCGGCATCTGGGCGCGTCAATCAGCCGCTCTATGTCTTCCCTTGTCGCAATGATCAACGATGGAGGTTGGCATGGATCGGCGATTGTTTCTGACTGGAATGCTTGGGCTGGCAGGGGCTGCGACCGTCGTCGCAATCGCGCGTCCTGCCACCGCCTTGGCCGGCATCCCGAATACGGGGCCCGGCATTCTCGACGAGCTCGACAAACCGTCCGAC
>NZ_RZPI01000650.1:0-3096 GCF_003998715.1 Mesorhizobium sp. M7A.F.Ca.CA.002.15.2.1 | reverse complement strand
GGCCTTGACGCAGCAAAGGCCATCGGGGCGCTGGACATCGGCCAGGCCGCGATCGCCATCGGTGGCCGGACCATTGCGCTGGAAGGCATCGAAGGAACAGCCGGATTGCTTGAGCGGGCAAAGCTTTTACGCGGCCACGGCCGTATTGCGGGCAAGACCCGCGGCGTCCTGGTCAAGTGCGCCAAGCCTGGCCAGGAACTGCGAGCGGATCTTCCGTCCATCGGCCTGCAGACGGTCGAAGCAGCGCATGCAGCCGAGCTTGCCGGGATTGCCGTCGAGGCGGGACGTTCGCTGGTTCTCGAAGGTCCTGAAACCATCGCGCGCGCCAACGCACTCGGCCTGTTCGTCATTGGCCTGCCTGCCACGACGGAGCCGCACAGTGGCTGACAGGGCATTGAAGATCGCGATTGTTGCCGGCGAGGAGTCCGGCGACCTGCTCGGCGCCGACATAGTACGCTCGCTCAGGCAGGCGGCCGGGCGCGAGGTGCAACTCGTCGGCCTCGGCGGCCGTCATTTGCAGACGCTGGGACTGGTCTCGCCATTCGATGCCGGTGAGATCGCCCTCATGGGGTTCAGTGCCGTCCTGCGCGACCTTCCGCGCCTGATGCGGCGGATCAGCCAACTGGCCAAGACCGTTGCCGACGAAAAGCCGGATTGCCTCGTCACCATTGACAGTCCGGACTTTTCGTTGCGCGTCGCCAAAAAGGTGCGTGCGGCCAACCCGTCGATTCCGATCATCCACTATGTCTGCCCGAGCGTGTGGGCGTGGCGGCCGGGCAGGGCGGTCGCGATGAAGCCCTATGTCGACCACATCCTCTGCATCCTGCCTTTCGAGGTTAAGGAGTTGGAGCGGCTCGGCGGGCCATCGGGCACCTATGTTGGGCATCGCCTGACGCACGATGCGGGCTTGCTCGCTGCAGCCAAGGCGCAGGAGTTGCCGCGCGACCTTTCTCCTGATCGGGTCAAAACCTTGCTCGTCCTGCCCGGTTCGCGGCGTGGCGAGGTACGGCGGCTGCTCGACCCGTTCGGCGAGACGGTGTCGATCCTGCGCGCGCGCGGCCACCGCTTGCGGCTGCTGCTGCCGACCGTCCCGCATGTCGCCGACCTCGTCAAATCTTCCGTCAACCGCTGGGATGAAAAGCCTGAGATCATCGTCGAGCCCCAGCGCAAATGGCAGGCTTTCGGCAGGGCCGATGCGGCGCTGATCGCGTCCGGGACGGTATCGCTGGAACTGGCGCTGGCCGGCGTGCCGATGATTTCCTGCTACAGGCTCGACCCGGTCGCGCGCATCTTGGCGCCGTACCTCGTTTCCGTCTGGTCGGCGCTGCTGCCCAATCTGATATCGGATCGAGCGCTTATTCCCGAATTCTACGACGGCTATATCAAGCCGAACAATCTTGCCCGGCAATTGGAGGCACTGTTCGCCGACAGCGGCATGCGTGCCTGGCAGAAGGATGGATTTGCAGAGATCAGGCGGCGCATGGCTACGGGCAGACCGTCCGGCGAGATCGCCGCGCAGGTGGTGATGCGGTATGTCAAGAGAGTGAGTAGTCAGTAATCAGTAGAAATGGTCGACTTCACTACTCACTACTCACTACTCACTACTCACTACTCACTATTTCCTAATTCACCGCTTGGCGATCGGCACGTAATCCCGCTCCGGTGCACCGGTATAGAGCTGGCGCGGGCGGCCAATCTTCTGGCGCGGATCCTCGATCATCTCTTTCCACTGGGCGATCCAGCCGACGGTGCGGGCGACCGCGAACAGCACGGTGAACATCGTGGTGGGGAAGCCCAGCGCCTTCAGCGTAATGCCGGAATAGAAGTCGACATTCGGGTAGAGCTTCTTCTCGATGAAATAGGAATCGGTCAGCGCGATCTTTTCCAGCTCCATGGCGATGTCGAGCAGCGGATCGTCCTTGATGCCGAGCTCGCCCAGAACCTCATGTGCCGTCTTCTGCATGATCTTGGCGCGCGGATCGTAGTTCTTGTAGACGCGGTGGCCGAAGCCCATCAAGCGGAACGGGTCGTCCTTGTCCTTGGCGCGGGCGATGAATTCCGGGATGTGATCGACATGGCCGATCTCGCCAAGCATGTTGAGCGCCGCTTCATTGGCGCCGCCATGCGCGGGTCCCCACAGGCAGGCTATGCCGGCGGCGATGCACGCAAACGGGTTGGCGCCCGACGAGCCGGCGAGGCGAACGGTCGAGGTCGAGGCATTCTGCTCGTGGTCGGCGTGCAGGATGAAGATGCGTTCCATGGCGCGCGCCAGCACCGGATTGATCTTGTATTCCTCGCAAGGCACGGCAAAGCACATATGCAGGAAGTTGGCGGCAAAGTTCAGCTCGTTCTTCGGGTAAATGAAGGGCTGGCCGATGTGGTATTTGTAGGCCATCGCCGCGATCGTCGGCATCTTGGCGATCAGCCGCATGGAGGCAACCATGCGCTGGTAGGGGTCGGAAATGTCGGTGGAGTCGTGATAAAAGGCCGACAGCGCGCCGACCACGCCGCACATCACCGCCATCGGATGCGCGTCGCGGCGGAAGCCGGTGAAAAAGCGCGACATCTGCTCATGCACCATGGTGTGGCGCGTCACGCGGTAATCGAAATCGTCCTTCTGCGCCTTGGTCGGCAATTCACCGTAGAGCAGGAGATAGCAGACCTCGAGGAAGTCGCCATGTTCGGCCAACTGGTCGATCGGATAGCCGCGGTGCAACAGGATGCCGGCGTCGCCGTCGATGAAGGTGATTTCGGACTCGCAGCTTGCCGTCGAGGTGAAGCCGGGATCGTAGGTGAAAGCGCCGGTGGTTGAGTAGAGCGAGGCGATGTCGATCACATCAGGCCCGACCGAACCGCTTCGCACCTTGAATTCATGGGTCTTGCCGGCGAATTCAAGCGTTGCGGTGGCCTCTTGGGTCTTGCCCAAATCCAGTTTTTTCGCAGCTTCGGTCATTGCAAACTCCTTCTTGTTTCCTCATGCCGGCAAAGGCAAATTTCGCAGAGCGACACGTCGAAAATCACCGCAATGCGCGTATTCGCCACCGCATTTCAGGAGGTGCGTGCCAGATTGGGCCAAGGCCTAATGTTGCACTGCGA
>NZ_RZPI01000064.1:0-13778 GCF_003998715.1 Mesorhizobium sp. M7A.F.Ca.CA.002.15.2.1 | reverse complement strand
GGAAAACTGGGTAAGAACCGCCGATATTGCGAAGGCGACGACGCCCCATGCGCCAAATTCCGGAAAGACGGCAAAAGGCAAGATCAGCGCGAGGTCCGAAACGACGTCGCACAACTCGTTAAGATACATGCCGAGCGTCGAGGCTTGGCCATGCTCGCGCGCCAGCATGCCGTCCACGGCATTCAGCGCCATGCGCACGAACATCACCACGGGGATAAGCAACAGCAGCCAGCGCCATTCATGCCGGATCGCAATGGCCGCGCCGGCGGCTATCGACATCGCGGCCGCCAGGATGGTTATGCTGTTTGCGGTGACCCCGATGGCCGCCAGCCGATTGACCAGCGGCCGCAGTCGGCCCTGGAAGGCCGGCTTGAGAGCGTAAAGCGTCGGCATTGCGTTGATCCCCCGATCCTGTTCAGCGGCTGTACATCAATATGCCAGACGCGACCAGCGGAGAGGCGGCGCGGCCATCATGCGTTCGCAAATCGATAACCATGATTGGCCCGGCAAAGCTGTCATGCACATTTGTCGGCTTTGTGTGCACTGCGGCACCTTGAATAGTGAGCACGCTTATTATATATCCCGCTCATGGTTTCCGATGGCATCGACAGATTGGGCTTCTTGATCCACGACGTGCAGCGCCTGATGCGCAAGCGCTTCGAGGCGAGGGCCAGTGGCTTGGGGCTTTCTTCGGCGCAATGGCGGCTTCTGGTCCGCGTTGCCAAGGAAGACGGTGTCGCGCAGGCGCGGCTGGCCGAACTTCTCGAAATCGAGCCGATCAGCGTTTCGCGCCTGGTCGACCGCATGGAGGAGGGAGGCTGGATCGAGCGTCGTTCCGACGCTGCCGATCGCCGCGTCCGCATGATCTTCCTGACGCCCAAGGCAAGCGATGCCTACGCCGTGATCAAGAGCATTGCCGGGGAAGTCTATGAGGAATCGCTTGTCAACGTGAAACCGGAAGCCCGTCGCATCCTCGTCGAGGGACTTGAGGCGATGGTCCGCAACCTGACCGACGACGAGACGCCGTCCATTGAAAAAGTGAAGAACACAGAGGGCGCAGCAGCATGAACGCGGTAGCCAAGATAGACGAGAAAGTGACCGAACTGGAAATGGAAGCGCCGGCGCAGCCGGCCGCGGCCCCGGCGACCGTTGCTCCCCCGGTGCAGCCGGCTCCGGCGCCGGTGAAGAAAAAGCGCCGGCTGGGCCGCTTCCTGCTGATGGTCGCGCTGCCTGCGGCATTGGCTGTTGGCGGCGGCTATGTCTGGGTTACCGGCGGCCGCTATCAGGAGACCGAGAACGCCAATCTGCAGCAGGCCAAGGTGTCGATCGCTTCCGACACGGCCGGCCGCATCGTCAAGGTCGACATCTTCGATAACCAGCTGGTCAAGCAGGGTGACGAGCTGTTTGCCATCGACCCCGAGCCCTACCGGATCGCGTTGGCGCAGGCCGACGCGGCGGTGGCGGGCGCGCGTCTCAATGTCGAGCAGTTGCGCGCCGCCTATGGCCAGTCGATGGCTCAGCAGAAGTCCGATGCCAGCCAGGTCGCCTTCGCCCAGTCGCAGTTCGACCGCGCCGCCGATCTTGCCCAGAAGGGCATCAACGCCAAATCGTCGCTGGACGAAGCCAAGAACGATCTCGACAAGGCCAAGCAGCAGCTCGCCGTTGCCGAGCAAGGCATCATCAGCGCCAAGGCAGCCCTTGGCGGCAATCCCGACATCGAAACCGACAAGCATCCGACCGTGATGGCCGCGCTCGCCGCGCGCGACAAGGCCGCCTACGACCTGGCGCAGACCACGGTCAAGGCGCCGGCTGACGGCATCGTCAGCCAGGCCTCGTCGTTCAAGGTCGGCCAGTATGTCGGTTCCGGCACGCCGCTGTTTTCGCTGGTCGAGACCGGCGACACTTGGATCGATGCCAATTTCAAGGAAACGCAGCTCACCCACATGAAGCCCGGCCAGAAGGCCGAGATCGTGGTCGACACCTATCCGGGGCGCACCTTCGAGGCGACGGTCAAGGCGATCGGCGCCGGCACGGGAGCCGAGTTCTCGCTGCTGCCGGCCCAGAATGCCACCGGCAACTGGGTCAAGGTCACACAGCGCATCCCGGTTCGTCTCGAACTGACCGATGCGGACGCCAAGATGGCGTTGCGCACCGGCATGAGCGCCACCGTTACCGTCGACACCGGCGTGGCGCGTGGCCTGCCTTCGATCTTCGGTCACGCCACGGCCGGCGAGGCCGCGCAGTAACGTCAACAGAATGCCGCAGGACCAGCGGCGGAGGTGAATAGCAGGATTGGTCTGATGGGAGGAGCTGGAAGGATCAGCGTTTGGGCACGCCGCATAGCGGCCTGGCCGAAGTCTGAAATCTCCGACGCGGACCCGTCGGTCCTCATGTTTCCGGGCGGCAGGCATCCGCTGATCAGAGACTTTCAGTCGATGTAACCCCCACATCGACAATCGCGTCCCACCGCGACGAGGGTCTCTCAACGGAAGGCGTTGCCGCCCGGAAACCCCTTGTACACGTTTTTGTTACCTGCTGGAAGTTCCACGCCATGAGCACGCCCGAACCCTTCAAAGAAGTGCCGCATCGCGGCCTGATCACGGTCGCGCTCATGTTGGCGACGATCATGCAGGCGCTCGACACGACGATCGCCAACGTCGCGCTGCCGACCATGACCGGCGATCTCGGCGCCTCGCCTGACAACATCAATTGGGTGCTGACCTCCTACATCGTTGCCGCCGCCATCATGACGCCGGTCACCGGCTGGCTGGCCGATCGCTTCGGCCGCAAGGAACTGTTCCTGACGGCGGTGGTCGGCTTCACCGTGTTTTCGATGCTGTGCGGCATCGCCTGGAGCCTGGAGACCATGGTGTTCTTCCGGCTGATGCAAGGCGTGTTCGGCGCCGCGATCGTGCCTCTGTCGCAGACCTTCCTGCTCGACATCAATCCCAGGGAACGCCATGGCCAGGCGATGGCCATCTGGGGCGCCGGTATCATGCTGGGTCCGATTCTGGGCCCGACACTCGGTGGCTGGCTGACCGAGAATTTCAACTGGCGTTGGGTGTTCTTCATCAATCTGCCGGTCGGCATCGTCGCCTTTCTCGGTATGGCCGCTTATTTGCCGGCTATCGCGCGGCGCGTGCGCGGCTTCGATTTCTTCGGCTTCGCCATGATATCGCTCGGCGTCGGCGCGCTTCAGCTGCTGCTCGACCGCGGCGGCGAGGTCGACTGGTTTTCCTCGGTCGAGATCTGGATCGAACTTGGTCTTTCGCTCACCGGCTTCTGGGTGTTCATCATTCACACCATGACGGCCGAGCACCCCTTCATCGATCCCAAGATCTTCCTCGACCGCAATTTCGTGACCGGGCTCGCATTCATCTTCGTCATGGGTGTGCTCATCCTGGCGAGCATGTCGCTGCTGCCGCCGATGCTGTCGACCATCTTCGGCTATCCGACCGTCACCATCGGCATCGTCATGGGGCCACGCGGCGTCGGCACCATGATCTCGATGCTCGTCGTCGGGCGGCTCATGAGCAGGATTGACGCCAGGATCCTCGTCGTCATCGGCTTCCTGCTGACCGCGCAGTCGCTCTACACCATGTCCAGCTTCACCCCGCAGATGGACAATTGGCTGATCATCAGCTCCGGCGTCATCCAGGGCCTGGGCATGGGGATGGTGTTCGTGCCGTTGTCGACCGTCGCCTTCGCCACGCTTGACGTGCGCTTCCGCACCGATGCCACGGCTCTGTTCAGCCTGGTGCGCAATCTTGGCTCGTCGATCGGCGTGTCGGTCGTGACGGTGTTGATGGTGCGCAACACGCAGATCAACCATGCCGAGCTTTCGGCCTTCATCAATCCGTTCAACCCCAATCTGTGGGCTGTCTCGCCGGCGGCCGCAGGCGGCGACCCAACGGCGCTCTCGCAGGTCGATCGCATGGTCAATCTCCAGGCCATGATGATCTCCTACGTCAACGACTTCAAAATACTCATGGTGATGACACTGCTTGCCATCCCGTTTGTTTTCCTGCTGCGCAAGCCGAAGCAGGCGCCAGCCGGCGGCGCGCCGGCGGCGCATATGGACTAGCTTTCCATCAAATCGTCTTGGGTGTGGCGCACCGAACCGGCACGTTTTCCTATTTTCCGAGCACGAGGCTCCAGTAACGGAGCTTGCTGTCGCTGCCGTCGCGCACATAGGCAAGGCCGAAGCGTGTGAAGCGCGGGTCGAGCATGTTGCGGCGATGGCCTGGTGAATGCACCCAGATGTCGAACAGCTTATCGAGGTCGAAACGACCCTCGGCGATGTTCTCCGCCGCGGCACCGGAAATTCTATTGTCCCTGACGCGCGAGGCGAAATCCTTGCCCCAGCCGGTGGTGTGGCTCATGCGGCGGCGCTGCGCCATGTAGCCTGCCTGCTGCAGGGCGGCCTGTTCGAGCTGCCGGTCGGGGACCAGCGGCGCGAGCCCGGCCGAGGCGCGGATGCTGGCCAGCGTGCTGGTGGCGGAGGAGGAGACCCCGGCGCCTTCGCCGGTTGGCAGTGAAACGGTGCTGCAGGCGGCGAGCCCCGCCAGGGCTGCGAGGCCGGTCAGCACCATGCGCCTGTTCAGCTTCGGGATCGGGTGGGTTTCGATTTTCGCTATGGTCATGCCTCTGAGATAATAGCGATCATGGCTTTTGCCGGGCAGGGCGGCGAAAATCGAAGAGGGGGCGACAGACTGACGCTGGCCGGTACAACGCTGATCGGCGTGGCATGCTGGGCGGAATTTCACCAGGCGATCGACGGCGCTGCCTATCCCAGGCTGGCCGGATTGCGCCTCGCATCGAAACCGATCCGGCCGTGCGTTACCGCCATTTTTCTCAACGCTACCGCTGGCGCCGCCGCACGTCAGGTTGTCTCTCATTTCACCAGAGTGATCATCCGATCGGCATACATTGTGCGATTTCCAAGCGCCGCCGCGCAGTCGGACTTGACGGACGAGTTCCCGGTCATCTGTATCGTATTGCCGACAAGCCTGAGACAGTCGCCCTGGGCGCTCATATCAGAATTGCCGGCGTAGGAAATGGGCGCGTCCGGCGCGTAGATGAAACCGCTGAGCACGGAATTTGCGCCACCATTCAATGTCAGGGCAGACGTGTTGCCGTGATCCTGGAAAATGGTGATGCCAGCATAAGGGCCGCTGGTGGGCGGGGAAAGGTTCACCTTCTCATTGGCATTTATGTAGATCTGAGCGCTTTCCATGAGGAAAATGGTCACGCCCTGGCCAGTCAGGCTGCCGTTTCCCCCTGGCTTTATGGTGGTGCCGCGCATGATGTAGACGCCCGGATTAAGCGTGATGTTCCCCGATAATGTCTTGTCGCAATAAGTGCCGGGCGACAGCGTGTAGGTTTTGCCGTTCGGGACAGGCAAACACAATGTGTAAGGGGGAGGAACGACGTCGGCCAATGGATCAAAGGATGCGTACCTATGTTCGTGCGGCGTTCCGCAGGCGAGACTGGCGCTGGGTGGCAACAGCCCGCTGGTGCCACCGACGGTTGAGACACAGCCGGCCGAAACCAGTGCGGAACCACCCCTGTTGACGGAATCCGACGCGTCCGAGTTCGCCGCGATCACGCAATTGTCCATCGAGACGTTGGTCGAGCCCTGCAGGTTCACGGCGGCGGACGCATGCGGATCGAGCGCCAGCACGCAGGCCTGCGCGCCAGGTTTTATCTTGACCGAGGCCGAGCGGTAGGCCTGCCAGGGGGCCGAGGCGCTGATGAAGCTTGGGCGGCTTATGCTGGACGACAGCGAGATAAAGTAGGCGCTTGGACTGCCGCTTGCCGTTGCCGCGAAAGCGGAGACGCTGCCCAAATATTCCTGCTGGTCGGCCGCGCTCATATTGGCGGCGAAGAACTGCAGCCCAAGCTGCTGGACATCGCCAGCCGCCATATCGGGAGAGAACTTCGTGCCGATGGCGAGCCCAGCCGCGTCCAGCGAGTTCTGGAGTTGCGAGGCGTCATGGCTCGTGCCGATCAGATCGACGGCGCCGGCCAAACCAATCATTATTGGCAGCATAGCGAAGGCGGTCGTTATGGCAAAGTTGCCGCGCTCCGAAGACCAGAAGGCTTTCAATGCGAACATAGTCCCTCGCCGAAACTCGTAAAGCTCAGGTGATACGCCAGGGATCCCTACGAGTAATTTAAGTAAATGCTAAAATGCGTAAATGCTAAAATGCAGCACAATGATTGGCCAAAACGAAGGTCTGCCAAGGTACGCCATATGAGAGGCCATACGGAGAGTTGAACACAACGAGGAGTTGCTCCCCAGGCCATTGACCCGGCGACAATCGCCGCCAACTCTGCTATCATGCTTCTCGATCTTGAAGTGGCAGCTCTGGCGGCCATCCAGGCGGTGACCGCCCCGACACACGGGAGGAAGGTTATGGCCGGCTTTCATGTCATGGCGGACGCACGTGGAATGCATGTGCAGCCGACGGTGCGCCGCATCACCACGTCGGACCTTTGGGATGCGTTGCGTCTCGGGTTCGAGGATTTCTGGGCAAAACCATCGCACTACGTGTTCCTGTGCCTGATCTATCCCATCGTCGGCCTGATCCTGACGCAGTGGACGTCCGGCGCCAATGCCATCCAGCTCATCTATCCCCTGATGTCGGGTTTCGCTCTGGTCGGGCCGTTTGCGGCGCTCGGCCTTTACGAGATCAGCCGCCGGCGCGAGCTCGGCATGAACACCTCCTGGCGGCACGCGTTTGATGTCCGGCGCTCGTCCGCGATCCCGTCGATCGCCGTCATCGGCGTCATGCTGGTGGCGCTGTTCCTGTTGTGGCTCTACACCGCGCAATCGATCTACACTGGCCTGTTCGGAGACCAGCCGCCGGCCTCGATCGGCGGCTTCATCCGCGACGTGCTGACCACCAGTAAGGGCTGGACGCTGATCCTTGCCGGTAATGCCGCGGGCTTTGTCTTTGCCGTAATCGTGCTGGCCACCACTGTGGTTGCCTTCCCGCTGCTGCTCGACCGCGACGTCGGCGCCGTCTCAGCCATCGAGACCTCGGCCCGGGCGGTGATGGCCAACCCGCTGCAAATGGCGCTGTGGGGCTTGCTGGTCGCCGTGCTTCTGGTGATCGGTTCGATCCCGCTGTTTGCCGGGCTCGCCGTCGTCATGCCGGTGCTCGGCCATGCCACCTGGCATCTCTACCGCAAGGTGGTCGAGCCGGAGCGGGCACAGCAGATAAGACGGCCGATGTAACGAAGCAGGCACCCATGGCCTTCACCCTGCCGAGACTGCCCAACAAGGTCGTCTGTCTGACCTGCCTTTGTATCGGTAGCTATCTGCATGCCGCGCCAGCGCGCGCTGACCAGCCGGTGCAGTTTGAAAGCGCGGCTTCGGAGCCAACGCCATTTCAGAAGCGCATTGCGCAAGCGGGCGGCAACGTCCCGAGGGCCGTTCCCGGCACGCCGCTGCAGGGGTATTTAACGCGTCCGCCGGGTGAGGGGCCGTTCCCGGCTGTCGTGGTTCTGCACGGATGTTCAGGTTTGCCCCGAAGTGTAAGGAAAACCTGGTCCGAGCGACTGTCTTCCTGGGGTTACGTCGTCCTCGTCGTCGACAGCTTCAGCACCCGCGGCATTAAGGAGACCTGTGATGGCCTCCACCCTGTTGATCGCGTATATGACGCCTACGGCGCTCTGGAATACCTATCAAAATACAGTTTTGTCGACCCGCGGCGCATTGCGTTGATGGGGTTCTCCGCTGGCGGGAACGCAACGCTCGAGGCCTTGCAGTCTGGTGGAGACGAGCGGCTTATGGAGCGCAAATTCAAGGCTGCGATCGCCTACTATCCGGATTGTTCGGCAACGAATGGCGACATGGCGGTCCCGACCTTGATCCTGATCGGCGAGCTGGACGATCGGACCCCCGCCAAAAATTGCCAGGAGATGATGACGCAGCGCAGCGGCAAGGGAAGCTCTGTGCAGCTTGACGTCTACCCGGGTGCTCGTCACGGATTTGACTCCGCAGGATTGAAGACCGGCATCGAGGCCTATGGTCAGTACAATGCTGCCGAGCAATCCATCCTTGCCTCTCATGCATTCCTGAAAGAAGTCTTCGGCGGCTGACAGCGGCGACCGCCGGTTTGCACTCTCAGCGCTGCGCGTCTGTCGCCATCTTCAGCGCAAGAGCCGCCAGCACGGTTCCCATCATCCAGCGCTGGATGACCAGCCACAAGGGCCGTCCGGCGAGAAAGGTGGCGATTGAACCGGCCGTTACCGCGATGACGGCATTGACGCTGAGGCTGATCGAGATCTGTGTCGCGCCGAGCACCAGGAGCTGCGACAGGACGTGACCCTTGCCGGGGCTGATGAACTGCGGCAACAGCGACAGATAGAGCACGGCCACCTTCGGATTGAGCAGATTGGTCATCAGGCCCATGGCGAAAAGCTTGCGCGGCCGGTCCCTCGGCAATTCGCGCACTTCGAATGGCGAGCGTCCGCCCGGCTTCACCGCCTGCCAGGCCAGCCACAGGAGATAGAGCACGCCGGCAAAGCGCAGCGCATCATAGGCGTAGGGCACTGCGAGCAGCAGCGCGGTGATGCCGAATGCCGCCGCCAGTACATAGAAGACAAAGCCGAGCGCCACGCCGCCAAGCGAGATGAGCCCCGCCTTCGGCCCCTGCGACAGGGAACGCGAGATCAAATAGATCATGTTGGGGCCAGGCGTCAGCACCATGCCGAGGCAGACCAGCGCGAAGGCGAGATGATTGGCTGTTTCGGGCATCTGTTCTTCCCCAGCGCGCCGCGAATGGACGCGCGATCCGGCAGGCGGCCAAGATGTGCCTGTCCCGGGAGGCGCGCGCAAGTGCATGGCGGCGCCAGCCGTTGTTCCAGCCAGCCCCCGAAGCCTGAGGATCAGCCGACGATGCGCAGGTTCGACAATTCGTTGCCGATTTCCTTGAAATCGTTCGACAAGCTGGCGCCGGTGGCATTCCAGAACAGTTTTGCCGGCTTGCTCGCGTCCGTTGGATCCTTGCGGAAGCGCGAGTTCGACGAGCAGGATTTCAGCGCCTCGATCGCCTGCTGATCGGCGGTTTTGGTCGTCGACAGGTCGAGCGCCACCGTCATCACCATGATATTGGCTGCCTTGGCGTTGTTGCAAAGCGTCGCCATCTGCTCGTTGAGCGCGTTGGTGTAGTTGCCGTTCGAATAGTCGAACTGGCCAATGGCGCTCGATGTGCCCATGAACAGGCGGCCCACCGAAGTGCCGTTGTAGCCTGGGTTGAGATAGCCGAAGGACGCATAGGTCGATTTCGAATCGGCGGGGTCGGAATGGCTGAGCGAGGACGGCGTGTAGTAGGTATTGGCGCCGTCGGTCAGCACGATGACGACCTTGTCGTTGCCTCTCTCGGTTTCCGGGCGGCCTTGCGTGAACGGCTCGCCGCTCGAAACCACCCGCCAACCCCAGGCCATGCCTTCGGGAACATTGGTGCCGCCATCGGGCTTCATCAGGTCGATCGCGGCCTTGATCGCGGTAAGCCCAGTGGTAACGCTGACATCGGTCAGCGGCGTGATCGGGTTGGTGGAGCAGCTGTAGTTCGGCCCGTTGCCGGCGGCCAGCGCCGGCGCATTGATCGGCCTCGGTTGGAAATATTTGGACATGTTGCGCAGCCGGGATTGGCCGGTGCTGCTCGTCGGGTCGTCATTCCACCAGCTGTTGATGGCGCCATAGGTCGTCGGCGCGGCCTCGTCGGGATCCTGGGTGAGCCTCCAATGGTTGCCGGGTTCGTCCGGGGCGAACATCGGCACAAACATCGTCGCCGGATCGCCGACCCCTATGCCGGTGTTCGCCGAGCCGCCGGAAGGCGCCGCGTCGTTGACATTGTAGGGATAAGGCCTGGCCTCGACGCAGCCCTGCCAACTGGCGAACGGGCCATAGGTGTCGATGTAGTCGTATTCGTCGTGGTCGCGTTTGCAGGTGTTGTTCGGGTTGTATTCGTCGCACACCACGCGCTTGCTGTTGACGACACGCTCATGGTTGGTGACGACCTTCATGTCGCGATAGAGCGAAAACCGGGTCAGCATCTGGCCTTCGTCGGTTCCCCATCCGGTGCCGCGCTTGTACCAGATGCCGTTGGTCTGCTGGGCGTATTTGTCGGCTGCGTTCAGCGTCGACCAGTCGAAATTCTCGTTCGATACCGGCGACAATCCTTCGGTATCCATCCAGGGCGCATTGCCGTTGCCGGGCCCGACATTGACCGAGGCGGCAAACGGCACGAGGCCGAACTGCACCGGCCTGTCGACCTGCTTGATCATCGCCGCCTGCTGGGCCAGCGTGTCGACCAGCTGTTTTGCCGCGGTCTTGAGAAGGTCGATGCGCGTTTGCCCCGAGCCCGTTCCGGTCTTGGTCATCGACCCGGAATTGTCGAGTACCAGGGCGACTTCAAGAGTGTTCTTCAGCCGCACTTCCGAGGTGATGTTGAAGCTGATCCTCTGGTTGGCGTCGGTTTCGGATTTGCCGACGAGCTGGCCGAAGACCGGATAGAAATAGGGCTTGTAGTCCAGCCGCGCGGTCATCTTGAGCAAGCCGCCGCCGGTGGTGTTGCTTGGCAAGGTGACGGTGAGCGTCGTATTGGCGGGATTGATCTTGTTGAGGTTGGCATTGAAGAAGTCGAGCGCATAGGCCCTCAACTGGTCGTCGGTGGCACCCTCCGTCAGCCGGCGCGCCGTGGCGAAGTTTGCGGCATCGAGCGCGTTCGAAACCGCCTGTTTTTCGCGGCTCATCTCGGTGAAGTCGACGGCCATTGCCAGGGCGCCCATCAGCGGAACCATAGCGACGACCGTCATAAGAGCATAGTTGCCGCGTTGGTCGCGGCAGAACTGACGCCAAAGTCCATGCATGTCTTGGAGCGGCCCCCGCCGGCGGATTCTCGATCGACGCCAGCTTTCCACAAAACGCTGAAGGCCGGGTTTGGCAAATCGCTCTATTGCCGGGTCAGCACTTCACCAACCGCTAACCAATCGTGCCTGGCGAAAGCTGGTGACAGGCCGGAATGGTTCGGCTAATCCGAACCGGCTGCGGCGAACCGTCTGTCGTGGCGGTCGCAACGATCATGACTGAAGGAAACGGCATGGCGGATTCGCCTGAAATCATCGGCTCGCTCGAAGACGTGTCGAAGGCCTATTCGGCAATCCTGTGCGACGTCTGGGGCGTGGTCCATAATGGCGAAACGCATTTCCCTGTGGCGGCCTCCGCATTGGCAAGGGCTCGAGAGGCGAAAATCCCCGTCGTCCTGATCACCAATTCGCCGCGCAGAAGTGCCGATGTCGTGGCGCAGATGAACGCGATCGGTGTTCCACCGTCAGCCTACGACCGGGTGGTTACCTCAGGCGACGTGACCCGGGATCTGATCGCCGAAGGGCCGCGCAAGATTTTCCATATCGGCGCCGACCGCGACTTCACCCTCTATGAAGGTCTCGACGTCGAGCTTGTCGAGGAGTTCGAGGCGTCCGGCGTCGTCTGTACCGGCCTGTTCGACGACGAGGTCGAGAAGCCCGAGGATTACGCGGAGCTCCTGCGGCGGCTGCGCGCCAGGAACCTGCCTTTCATCTGCGCAAATCCCGACATCGTGGTCGAACGTGGCGAACGCATCATCTGGTGTGCCGGCGCGCTGGCGCGTGACTATGCCCAGCTCGGCGGCCGCACATTGATCGCTGGAAAACCTTACGCGCCGATCTACAATCTCGCGATGAAGGAGGTTGCCGAGATTCTTGGCCAGCCGGTCGAGCGCGGCCAGGTGCTGGCCATCGGCGACGGCATGATGACCGATGTGAAGGGCGCCGCCGACAATGGCTTCGATGTTCTTTATGTCTCCGGCGGTATCCATGCCCGCGACTATGGCGATGCCCTGCAACCGGATCCGGCAAGATTGGCGGCCTTCCTGGAAAAGCATGGCTATGGTCCGGTGGCCGTCATTCCCAGACTTCGGTAGGTGACGATGGCAGCCTTCCAGCGCATCCTGGCAACCGCGCCGCTTCCCGCCGACCTGCGCGGCGGCGTCGTGGCGATCGGCAATTTCGATGGCGTCCATCGCGGCCATCAGGCGGTGCTCGAGCGAGCCTCGGCGGAGGCAGGACGGCGCGGCGTGCCGGCCCTGGTGCTGACATTCGAACCGCATCCGCGCAAGATCTTCAGGCCTGATATCCCGTTGTTCGTGCTGACGCCGCCGCCGATGAAGGCGCGGCTGCTGTCGCTGCTGGGCTTTGCCGCGCTCGTCGAGCAGCCGTTCACGCGCGACTTCGCCTCGCTGTCGGCGGAAGCGTTCGTGACGGATGTGCTGGAAACGAACCTCGGCATTACTCACGCCGTAACCGGGTTCGACTTCCATTTCGGCAAGGATCGTCAGGGCGGCCCGGCCTACCTGATGGCGGCCGGCGAGCGTCACGGCTTCGGCGTCACGCTCGTCGACGCGTTCCGGGACGAGGGCGCCGAGGTGGTGTCGTCCAGCCGTATCCGCGGATTGCTGGGCGAGGGTGAAGTGGCTGAAGCCGCCGGTCTGCTCGGCTACCGGTTCACCGTCGAAAGCGAGGTGGTCGGCGGACAGCAGCTTGGCCGCACCCTTGGCTTTCCAACCGCGAATATGAGGCTGTCGGCTGAAGCCGCACTCAGGGAGGGCATCTATGCCGTCCGCTTCCGCCGCGCCGACGGCACGCTTCACGACGGCGTCGCCAGCTTTGGCCGACGCCCGACAGTCGACGACAACGGCGCGCCGCTGCTGGAAACCTTTGTCTTCGATTTCTCCGGCGACCTCTATGGCGAGGTTTGTCAGGTTTCCTTCTTCGGTTTCCTGCGTCCGGAGGTGAAGTTCGAGGGGCTCGACGCGCTGGTCGCGCAGATGAAGCGCGATGAAGCCGAGGCACGCGCGCTGCTTGCCGGCGTCAGGCCGCTCTCCGACCTCGACGCTGCGATGGCATTTTAAGCTACTTCTTCAGTGCCAGGCCAACGGCGATGAAGGTCCAGCCCTGGAAGATCAGATCGATCGCCAGGAACAGACCGAGCACCCACAGGCTGTTGACCGGCCAGCCCATGGCGATGATCAGGCCCGCAAGCGCGGTGATGACACCGGCAGCGACGATCCAGCCCCAGCCGCGTTCCGGCCGATGGCTGTAGCCGACCCAGGCCCTGAGCACCCCTGACGCGACCAGCGCAATCGCCAGCAGGAATGTCAGCACCGCCGAGGCAAGCAACGGATTGCCGAAAGCGAAGAAGCCGGCAACGGCGTACAGCAGTCCGCTGAGCAGCCAGTAGAAGAAGCGGCTCCAGGTCTTGACGCCGAACGCGTGCACGATCTCGATGATGCCCGCCATCAGCATCAGCCATCCCACGACGTAGACGGAAGCCACCGTGGCGACGAACAGGTTGGCGAAGGCAATGCCGCCGAAGATGAGCAGCAGCACACCGAGCGCGACAAACCATCCCCATTTTGTCCGTGTCTGTTCGATCGCGATTTTCAGGGCGTCGCCATGCAGGGTCATTGTCGCGGTCTCCATCGAGGGCTGCGGAATACTGCGGATGGAAGGTAATCCGGGCGCGGGCCAACGTCCAGTCGATGACCGGCAGCGGCATCGCGGCAAAGCGCGAGCGTATGTCTCGGGTTTAAATCAAATTTTACCAAACGGCCGTCAAAGCTGTCATCGGTAATCGTGTGTGTCGTGTTAGTGGAGTGGCCATGAGTCCGGTCGGAAGAATCTCTCTAGTGTTGGCCGCTGCGGTGCTGGGCGGGGCGGGCGCCGCC
>NZ_RZPI01000649.1:0-3102 GCF_003998715.1 Mesorhizobium sp. M7A.F.Ca.CA.002.15.2.1 | reverse complement strand
TTCTCCTGATCGTCGCCGCGGCGGCGAGCTTGCTCGGCATGCCGGCACTGGCAGGTGCCGCGGCCACCGGTGCGCGTATCCTTATCGGCATCGTTCTGATCATCTTCCTGCTGGTGGTGCTGGGCATTTTCGCCGTCACGTAAGTCCGGCGCTTTCGCCGAGACCAAGCGGCTGCGCACTGGTAATTCCTGCCCGTTTCCGCCATATAGCGCCAAACGGACACGGAATTTTTCGGAGCAATGGCCAGCACTGCCCCTTTCGCCAAGATGAACGGCATCGGCAACGAGATCATCGTTGCCGATATGCGTGGCCGTGCCGATCGGGTGACGGCGGCGGCGGCGGTTGCGCTGAACGCCGATGCCGCGACCAGCTTCGACCAGATCATGGCGATCCATGACGCCAGGACGTCTGGCACCGCCTTTTTCATCGACATCCTGAATTCCGATGGAACCGGTGCGCAGGCCTGCGGCAATGGCATGCGCTGCGTCGTCCAGGCGCTCGCCGCCGAGACCGGCCAGAAGATCTTCACCTTCGAGACCGTGGCGGGCATCCTCAATGCGCGCGAACACGCCGACGGTTCGATCTCGGTCGACATGGGCACGCCGCGCTTCGGCTGGCAGGATATCCCGCTGGCCGAGGAATTCCGCGACACCCGCATGATCGAGCTGCAGATCGGCCCGATCGACGCCCCCGTGCTGCATTCACCCTCGGTCGTTTCGATGGGCAACCCGCACGCGATCTTCTGGGTCGACAACGACGTCTGGTCCTACGAGCTCGACCGCTTCGGTCCGCTGCTCGAGAACCACCCGATGTTCCCCGAGCGCGCCAACATAACCATCGCTCAGGTTACTTCGCCCGAAACCATGATCATCCGCACCTGGGAACGCGGCGCCGGCCTGACCAAGGCCTGCGGCTCGGCCTCCTGCGCGGCCGTGGTGGCCGCGGCCCGCACCAACCGGACCGGCCGCAGCGTCAGTCTGTTGACGCCAGGCGGCGGCACGCTGCATGTCGAATGGCGCGACGATGACCACGTGGTCCTGACCGGCGCCGCCGAATGGGAATTTTCCGGCAACTTCGACCCGTCGATCGGGACATGGGCCCGCGACACTGAAAGCGCGGCCTGATGTCCGCTCTGCCCAAGAGCCCGGTGTCCCCGGGGATCGATGTCGTCACCTTCGGCTGCCGGCTCAACACCTATGAATCGCAGGTGATGCGGCGCGAGGCTGAAAGTGCGGGCCTCGGCGCGTTGGAAGGTGGCGCCGTGATCTTCAACACCTGCGCCGTGACAGGCGAAGCAGTGCGCCAGGCCAAGCAGGCGATCCGCAAGGCGCGCCGCGACAACCCGCAGGCGCGCATCATCGTCACCGGCTGCGCCGCGCAGACCGAGCCTGAAAAATTCGCCGCCATGGACGAGGTCGATCTCGTGCTTGGCAATGAAGAGAAGCTGAACGCGAATTCCTACCGCGCGCTGCCGGATTTCGGCGTCAACGACACCGAGAAGGCGCGCGTCAACGACCTTTTTTCCGTACGCGAGACCGCAGGTCACATGGTCGACGCCATCGAGGGCCGCGCACGCGCCTTCGTCCAGGTGCAGAACGGCTGCGACCACCGCTGCACCTTCTGCATCATTCCCTACGGCCGCGGCAATTCGCGCTCGGTGCCGATGGGCGCCGTGGTCGAGCAGGTCAAGCGGCTCGCCGGCAACGGCTATGCCGAGATCGTTCTGACCGGCGTCGACATGACTTCATTCGGCGCCGACCTGCCGGGCGCGCCGAAGCTCGGCAAACTGGTGAAGACCATCCTGAAACAGGTGCCCGATGTGAAGCGCCTGCGGCTGTCGTCGATCGATTCGATCGAGGCCGACGACGATTTGCTCGACGCCATCGCCACCGAGCCCCGGTTGATGCCGCATCTGCATCTGTCGCTGCAGTCGGGCGACGACATGATCCTGAAGCGGATGAAGCGAAGGCATCTGCGCGATCAGTCGATCCGCTTCTGCGAGGATGTGCGCAAGCTGCGCCCCGGTATCGTCTTTGGCGCCGACATCATCGCCGGCTTCCCGACCGAGACCGACGAAATGTTCGAGAACTCGGAGAAAATTGTCGAGGAGTGTGGCCTGACCCATCTCCACGTCTTCCCCTTCAGCCCACGCGAAGGCACGCCTGCCGCGCGCATGCCGCAGCTCCGCCGCGAGGTGGTCAAGCAGCGCGCCGCCCGGCTGCGCGCCGCCGGTGAAGTTGCCTATGTCAGGCATCTGTCGTTGCTCACCGGTACGCGTCAGTCGATCCTGATCGAGCGAGACGGCCTTGGCCGCACCGAGGGTTTTACGCTTGCCGCACTCGGCACGGGCGCACCGGGTGAGATCGTCGAGGCCGATATATCGGGCCACGATGGTACCAGGCTGATCGCGGCGCCGCTTGCCGCCCGCGCCGCCTGAGAAACGCAAAGCATGGCTGGTTTTTTCAAGAAGATATTTTCGTTCGGCAAGAAAGAGGTGGTCGAGGAACGGATCGACGAGACCGCCCCGCTACCGCCGATCAAATGGGAAGCACTCGATGCGCTGAAGCCGGCGGCCGAACAGGTCGTCCCGGAGTTCTTGAAGCGCGATGAGCCGCGGCCCGAGGCAGAAACGACGCCGACGGTCGAGCCGGAGGTAATTCCTGCGCCGGAACCGGCGCCTGTCGAGGAACCGGTGCCCGCGCCGGAGCCGACCATCCCGCCAGCACCGGAGCCGACTGTTCCCTCCGAGCCGGAACCTCTGCCGGAGCCCGCGCCGAAAGAAGAACCGGCGCCCGCGCCAGAGACTCCAGAGCCGCCGGCGCCCGAGGAAGTTCCGCTCACCCCTGCGACTCCCGAACCCACGCCCGAACGGCAGCCGCAAGAAGTCCCAGCGCCGGCGCCGGCCGAACCGGAGATCGTCCCGTCACGCCCGGAAAAGCGGCCGGAGCCGGCACCAGTCGAAGTGCCGACGCCGGCCGAGGTTCCGGCAGAAACACCAGCGCCGATCGAGGTGCCCACACCGGCGCCGTCCCCTCTTCAGCCGTCTTCAGAGGCCGGCGCCGCTCCTCATCCGCCTGCCGGCACCTTCTCCCCGTATAGCGA
>NZ_RZPI01000648.1:0-3114 GCF_003998715.1 Mesorhizobium sp. M7A.F.Ca.CA.002.15.2.1 | reverse complement strand
GATCCAGGTGGCGGCGGCACACGCGCTCAACGGCGACGGCGCCGACATCGCCGAGGTACGCGACATCTACCACAAGCGCCGCGACGTGATGGTCGACGCCTTCGGCCGCGCCGGCTGGACCATTCCGGCACCGGCGGCATCGATGTTCGCCTGGGCGCCGATCCCGGAGCCGTTCAAGCATCTCGGCTCGCTCGAATTCTCCAAGCTGCTCATCGAACATGCCGACGTGGCCGTGGCGCCCGGTGTCGGCTTCGGCGAGCATGGCGACGAATTCGTGCGCGTTGCTCTGGTCGAGAACGAGCACAGGATCCGGCAGGCGGCGCGCAACATCAAGCGCTTCCTGTCGACCAGCGCCAAGCAGCCCAACAATGTCGTGCCGCTCTCCGCTCACCGGTAAGCTTGCCGCACGCAAATTCGATCTGACTTTGAGGGACGTCGCCGGACATGGCTGAAGCATTGCGTGTTGGAATTGCCGGCCTCGGCACGGTCGGTGCATCGGTGGCGCGCGTGCTGCGCGACAAAGCGGTGGAACTGACCCGCCAGTGCGGCCGTGACGTGATCGTCACCGCCGTCTCGGCGCGCGACCACAAGCGCGATCGGGGCGTCGATTTGAGCTCTGCAAAGTGGTTCGACGATCCGGTCAAGATGGCCCAGACCGCAGAAATCGACGTGTTCGTCGAACTGATCGGCGGCGACGAGGGCCCGGCGCGCTCATCGGTGAAGACGGCACTCGAAGCCGGCCGTCACGTCGTCACCGCCAACAAGGCGCTGCTGGCCAAGCATGGCGTGGCGCTGGCCGAGATCGCCGAGAAGAAGGGCGTGCTTCTCAACTACGAGGCGGCGGTGGCGGGCGGCATTCCCGTCATCAAGACGATGCGTGAGGCGATGGCCGGCAATTCGGTCACCCGCGTGTTCGGCATCCTCAACGGCACCTGTAACTACATCCTGACCCGCATGGAGGCCGAGGGCATCTCGTTCGATGCTTGCCTGAAGGACGCGCAGCGGCTGGGCTATGCCGAGGCTGATCCGACCTTCGACATCGAGGGCCACGACACGGCGCACAAGCTGTCGATCCTGACCAGCCTTGCCTTTGGCACCAGGATCGCCGCCAACGACATCTACATGGAAGGCATTTCCAACATCACCCAAGCCGACATCCGCGCGGCCGCCGATCTCGGCTACCGGATCAAGCTGCTGGGTGTCGCCCAGCGCACCGAGAGCGGTATCGAGCAGCGCGTGCATCCGACGATGGTGCCGACCGCATCGGTCATCGCGCAGGTGCATGGCGTCACCAATGCGGTGGCGATCGAAACCGACATTCTGGGCGAGCTGCTGCTGTCCGGCCCCGGTGCGGGCGGCAACGCCACCGCATCGGCCGTCATCGGCGACATCGCCGACATCGCCAAGAGCCGGCCAGGCTTCCAGCATGGTCCGGTCTTCGGCCGGCCGGCCAAGGAGCTGAAACCCTACAAGAAGGCGCAGATGCGCAGCCATGCCGGCGGTTATTTCATCCGGCTGACCGTGCACGACCGCATCGGCGTGTTCGCGGCAATCGCCAAGCGCATGGCCGACAATGACATCTCGCTGGAATCGATCGTCCAGCACGCAGTCAACGGCGAGGCGGCGGCACAGAAGACGGTGATCCTTGTCACCCACGAGACGACGGAGGCCGCCGTTCGCAAGGCGGTAGACGGCATCACCAAGGACGGACATCTGACCGACAAACCGCAGGTCATCCGCATCGAACGGGCAGGGTAGCTTTGTCCGACAGTCGCGCGGGACAAGAATTCCGCAGGCATTGAGGTCCGGTCTGGAGGCAGGCAGCTGCCACAGACCGGAACGAATTCGCGTCGACGCCGTTCTCTTGGTCACCAACCAGAGGAACCGCTTCATGGCTGACACCAACAAATCCGACACCCCCGATATCGACGACATCCAGAAGACGTTGGAAAAGCAGATTGCCGAACTGCGCAAGGAGATCACCAAGATCAACAAGAGCATTTCGGCGCGGGGCGCGGAGATGCTCGATGACGCCAGCGAACAGGCGTCCGAGTTGTACGACACCGCGGCGAACCGCGCTTCGCGTACGGCGCAACAACTGCGCAGCCAAGCCCAGGCTGTTTCGGAAGTCGCGCGCGAGAATCCTGGTACGACGACAGCTTTGGTCGGCGTGATCGGCCTGCTCGGCTTTCTGGCCGGCTTCGCCATTGCTCAATCGACGAACGATACCTCCCGCCGCTGGTATTGACCGCAGCGCAATAGGGCCGGGCTTCCGGCCTTTTCTGTTGTTTTCAGCAAATCACTTTTAAGGAGGACACCATGGCTTCGTCAGCGTTGATCGGCATCCTGATCACATTCCTCGTCATCATCCTCGTTCTCTATCTGGTTCAACGCCTGCCGCTCGATGGCCGGATGAGACAAATAGTTCAGGTCATCGTCATCATCATCGGCATCATTTCGCTGCTCAAATACCTCGCGGTTTTTTAGGCCGCGAAGGCCGCCATTCTCACCGTTTTAAGACTGGCCCGGCGCGTGGCGATCGGGCCGGTCGTGTTTCAAGACGTAGTTTAATCGATTGATATTGTTGGATATTCGATAATATTCGTGGCAGGTCTTGCCGTTGTCATGCTCGTTTGACAAAACAGGCCCGCCTCCGGCGGGAGGCCGCATTGCCAACGAGGAAATCACCAGATGAATGTGGCCCAGAACATCGTCGCCGGCCTTGACCGGATACTCACCATGGAACTGGTGCGCGTCACCGAACGGGCCGCCGTCGCGGCCGCCAGGCTGCGTGGGCGCGGCGACGAAAAGGCGGCCGACCAGGTCGCCGTGGATGCCATGCGCCAGGAACTCAACCGGCTTTCCATCAGGGGCACGGTGGTGATCGGCGAGGGCGAGCGCGATGAAGCGCCGATGCTCTATATCGGCGAAGAAGTCGGCTCCGGCAAAGGTCCGGCGGTCGATATCGCGCTCGATCCGCTCGAAGGCACGACGATCTGCGCCAAGAACCTGCCCAATGCGCTCGCCGTCATCGCCATCGCCGAAAAGGGCAGCCTGCTGTTTGCGCCCGATGTCTACATGGACAAGATCGCCATCGGTCCGCATAGCCCGGAC
>NZ_RZPI01000647.1:0-3114 GCF_003998715.1 Mesorhizobium sp. M7A.F.Ca.CA.002.15.2.1 | reverse complement strand
TGCAACCTTCATTGCTGGTCCAGGATTGACTCGAGCTTCAGCGCGCCGCGCCGGATCTCGAACAGCATGATGCCGGTGGCAACGGCCAGATTGAGCGAATCGGCACGGCCCGCTTGCGGAATCCTGAGCAGCCTGTCGCAACTCGCAGCCAGGCTTTCGGGCAGTCCCTGCTGCTCGTTGCCCATCATCAGCAGCACGGGCCCGCGGGAAAAATCGACCGAGCGGTAGTCGACGGCGCCTTTCAGGTGGGTTCCGGCGACGAGGCCTGAAAACCCGCCTCGCCAGGCGAGGAAAGCCTCGGTTGTCGCCTTCGCCACCGGCACGGCAAAGATCGAACCCATGGTGGCACGCACCGTCTCCACGGAGAATGGATCAGTGGTATCGCCGACCAGGATGACGCCTTTGGCGCCGACGGCATCGACGGTGCGGATGACGGTGCCGAGATTGCCGGGGTCGCGCACCCGGTCGAGCGCCACCCAGACGTCGCCATTGTCAGCGCGGACATCTTTCAGGGCGAGGAATTTTTGCGAAAAGACGCCGACCACCATTTGCGGGTTGTCGCGACGGGTGATGGCGACCAGCACCTTCTCCGACACTTCGAGCACCATGCCGCCTGCCGCAACCGTGCGTGCGGCCACCTTCTCCACGGCAGCGTTGCCGCGCCCGGCCTTGGCGAAAACCAATGTCCTGATCTGCCAGCCGAGATCGAGCGCATCGATGACCAGCTTCAATCCCTCGGCCATGAAGGCGTTCTGCTGGTCGCGGAATTTCTTCTGAGCGAGCGCCTTGATGTCCTTGACCAGCGGATTGGCGAGGCTGGTGACCTCCTTCACCTGGCCGGGTGCGCCTGCATGCCGCTCGTTCATTCAGCCACCCAACGCGAAAACAATGAGGTCGATAGCGCCCGGCCGGCGGACTTTTCGCGGATGATCAGCTCACCCGATTCAACCTTGCCGCCCATACCGGCAAAGGTATCGCGCATCAGGGCGTGGATGGCGAAGAAGGAGGCGCGGATCGAGTAGGCGGTCAGCACCACGGCGAGCGGCTTCGGCGTCAGGATCGCCCGGCAGAGGTCGGTCAAATCCGGCAGGTCCTCGAACAATTGCCAGACCTCGCCCTTGGGGCCACGGCCATAGGCCGGCGGGTCGAACAGAATGATATCGTAGCGGCTGCCGCGGCGCTCCTCGCGCTCGGCGAATTTCACCGCGTCGTCGACGATCCAGCGGATCGGCTTGCTGCCGAGGCCGGCCATCTCCTGGTTTTCGCGGGCCCAGCCGATCGCCTTCTTCGAGGCATCGACATGGGTGACCTCGGCACCGGCGCGAGCCGCCACCAAGGAAGCGAGACCGGTATAGCCGAACAGGTTCAGAACCTTGACCGGCCGCTTCGCCGCCGCGATCAGCCCGGCCATGTGGTCCCAGTGGGAGGCCTGCTCGGGAAAGACGCCGACATGACGAAACGAGGTGAAACGGCCGAGATAGTCGATGCCGTCATGCTTCATCGGCCAGGTCTCGCCGAGCGGCAGCTTCGGGAAACGCCAGCGGCCGATCCCCTCCTCGTCGGTGTCTCCGGTGAAGACGGCGTCGGCGCGCTCCCATTCCTTTGCCGGCAATGCCTTTTGCCAGATCGCCTGACCCTCTGGCCGCACGATCCGGTAGGGGCCATATTGTTCGAGCTTCTGGCCGGTGCCGCTGTCGAGCAGCGCATAATCGGCATTGGGCGCCACTTCCAGGATCACGGGAAGATGTTCGGCGGGCAGAGCGCCTTCGCGGCGGGCCAGGATGCGCGGCGCCGAGTTCGGTTCGGAACGATTTTCCGTCTTCGCCTCATGGCGCTCGCGCGGTGGCGCTTCCGGTCTGGCAGGAGCCTGGCCGGGACGCGGGCGTGACACGTCCGCCGCACTCTTGGCGGATGGATGTGGACGGTTGTCGCGGCGTTTGTCGCGAAAAGACTTCAAGCGGGGGCAACTCCGAACGGCGTGGCCGCTTTTGACATAGGGCAACCGGCTTCGCAACCAAGTCCGACAGGTCGGCCTCTCCGGTTTATGTCTGCCGGCGATGGACCAATGTCAAAGAAACAGGCAAATCTGCTCGATGTCCCGCTCCGAACGCCTGCTCGACCTCATACAGTGCTTGCGCCGGCATCGCCGGCCGGTGAGCGGGCACATGCTTGCCGACGAGACGGGCGTTTCGATCCGCACGCTCTACCGCGACATCGCCACGCTGCAGGGCCAGGGCGCGCCGATCGAAGGTGAGGCGGGGTTGGGTTATGTGCTCAAGCCCGGCTTCATGCTGCCGCCGCTGATGTTCAGCGACGAGGAGATCGAAGCCATTGTGCTCGGCTCGCGCTGGGTCGCCAGGCAGCCGGACCAGCGTCTCTCGGCCGCCGCCGCCAACGCGTTGGCCAAGATCGCAGCCGTGCTGCCCGACGATCTGCGCGAGGATCTTGACGCGAGCACACTGCTGGTCGGGCCTCCTGCCGCGGCCACCGAGGGCATCGATCTTGGTCTGGTGCGGCAGGCCATCCGCAACGAGCGCAAGCTCGGCTTTCTCTACCGCGATGCCGGCGGGGCCGTGTCCCAGCGCGTCGTCTGGCCATTTGCGCTGGGCTTCTTCGACAAGGTGCGGGTGGTGGTGGCGTGGTGCGAGATGCGGCAGGATTTCCGGCATTTTCGCGCCGATCGCATCGCCGAACTCCAAGCAATGGACACGCGCTATCCGCGTCGTCGCCAGGCGCTGCTCAAGGAATGGCGAACGACGCTCGACAAGCCGCGTGGTTCGCGATGACTGCTGCCATATTCTGACAGTAGCCTATCGTATGTTCGTCAAGTCGAAACACCGAACCTTGGAGAGCAGATATGGCCACCCCGAATTTCGTCATCCTCTATGTCGACCAGCCGCAGCAGAGCGGTGCCTTCTACAGCGCGCTGCTCGGTCGTGAGCCGGTCGAAAGTTCGCCGACCTTCGTGCTGTTCGTGCTCGATGCCGGCTTCAAGCTCGGCCTGTGGTCGCGCCATACGGTGGAGCCGGCAGCCGCCACGTCAGGCGGTGGCGCCGAAATCGTGTTTGCGCTGGATACGCCCGATGCGGTCGATGCCGCCCATGCCGACTGGTC
>NZ_RZPI01000646.1:0-3122 GCF_003998715.1 Mesorhizobium sp. M7A.F.Ca.CA.002.15.2.1 | reverse complement strand
CTGTTGGAGATGCCCAACGCCACGCTGTTATTGCCATTTGAGGTGGCACCATTACCGATGGCGACGGCGTTGCCGCCTGTCGCGGACCCGCCGCCGGCCTGATATTGCGCCTGAGCTGGCGTCGCAGCCATGCCGATCGCGAAGGCGCCCAGCATCGCGGCCGCCGCCGACATCCCGCCGACGCCCAGCGTCCCCAGCCCCAGGCGCTTGCGCCCCATGCCAAGCACGCTATGAGCCATGCGCAGCACCGCCATCAAGCGGCGGCGAACCGAGCGGGAGCGAGGATCGCCATTCGCGATCCAGTGCCCGGCGAAATGCGCCGCGCGATGCTGAACTAGAAGCGAGCCGTTCGAAATCTGATTGTCGGTCATGGTCCCTCTCCGCTGGCCGGCACGAAATGTCTGACAATTCCGCTCTATCGCAGGAAGACATGATTCCTGCCCGCGGTATTTCACGAAATTGCTGTCTTGTGAGAAAAGATCGGAGCAAACCGGCAGAGGTTAACAGCTCGTTACCTTAGAGACTGCTTTAAAACTAGGCAAACAAGCAATTCCATGAGCGCCGTCTCATCTAACCTTGGCGTTAAGCTTGCCCACCCGTAGCTGCAGCGGCGTCACCTGCCGGTATTTCTTCATGGCGGTGGTAAAATGGCTCTGGCTCGAAAATCCGCAGGAATGAGCGATGTCCGTGATGGTCATGCGGCTGTCGGCAAGCAGCCTTTCAGCGAGGTCCAGCCGCAAATCGAGAACATATTGATGCGGCGGCACCCCGAACGTCCTCGAGAAAGCCCGCATGAAGTGATAGGGTGAAAGACCGCAAACCGCGGCCATCTCGGCAAGCGCCAGCTTGCGCGTGAAGTTCTCGTTCAGGAATTCCTGCACGCGGCGCGTGCTGCGAACCGAAAGCCCGCCTTTCGCGTTGAGCGTCGGTTGTCGCGAATTGGGTCCGGAAACCGGTCCGGGGACACCATCCTCACCCGGCATTTTTCGGCCTCCTGATTCGTCCCAGATGAGGTTCAACCCTAGGCTTCCTTCCGCGTTCCCCTGAAAAACAAATCGTGATTGATCGAAGCTGACCGGCGTAGCCAACCCCATTCATGAGAGCGTTCCGGCCGGACGGCGTACAACGCGCGGACTGCATGACATTCCAGACGATTCCTGCGGAGCTTGGGGCGGATTTGCAGCAAGATGTATTCTGGAAAACGCCGCAAGGCGCCTGTTGCGGCCTGGGTGGGTGCGCAGCAGATCGGCCGGGTCGACCGTGCCGAAAGCAGGCGGATCGAGTTCGGCGAGATCGAATTCATGCACGGCCAATTGCGCCAGCGCTTCGGGAGCGATGGAAACGACGGCGTTCTCCCGGGTCAGGGACCAGGCCGGCTTGCTGTCCACACCCGCCGGATTGACGACGCGACATCCGGTCGGCGTATCGTACCGCGTGATCCGGTCGCTGCCGAGCAAGGCTCTCGATCGGCGTGCGGGCCGCAGCGCAATTCCAGTGGAATGCTCTTTGGCCGGGAATGTCTGCGAGACGGGATCGCGGGCTGAGTCTATGACACTCCGCGCCGCGGTGGCCCTCCAGGGGCCTGCGCTTTCAGGGATTATGTCCAGGACATATCGAGCTGTCCGTTCTCGATTGACGCCCTGGGAATTGCCGCCTTCCCGAGCATCGTCCGTATTTTCCATTGCCTGGCCTCAGCCGCTTGTCTGTCGCCTGAAATCCCCCTTAGCCCGACCCGGATCCAACGTAACGCACATGCTGTGGATAGTGAATAACATCCGTACGCAAACAAAAAATTTTGTTCGGGATAAAAGCCCCTCGGGGCGAGGAACCCAGGCCTTTAGGTCGCGACTACGGGTCAACAGGTTCCTCTGGACCCTTCGGCGCATTGGCTGACGGAGCATCAAACGAAAAACCCGCCTGCTCGGCGGGTCACTGGCGCAAATCAGCACCATGCACGAATATATACCTTAGCTGAGATCACCGTGTCAAGAAAAAATTCCTACCGCGAAAAGCTGCCGACGCAAAGCCGCGACACCGCCAGCAATGCAGAGCTACCAGATTGGCTACCGGTCATTGCAGATCGTCGCGACGATTCTCATACAAATCCCATGCAAGTTCGACAAACCCCAGAAGAACGTCCTCCTCGCTCCATCCGGCAGCGACGGCCGCCTGGACGATCTCGCGGACGAGAGGCAGCAATTGGCGTTGGCATTCTGCCGACGTGTCGGCAACTATGTCATCGCCGGGAGGTTCATCGAAGTTGAATTTCATCGTTAGGCGCCCCCCTCGCCATCAATCAAAGTGTTCATATCATTAAGTTCATTCATCCTGATATACAATAGAGGTCGCACCAAAGCATAAGAGGCTTCGGAGGCTCTGAGCAGAACAGGATGATGCCAGGCTCTATGCTTCCGCTAGGTCAGGTTTGTCCTTCTGAACAGGGTCCGTTGGGAAGCTTCTACCCATCAATCTCTGCGGCTGGTCGAAACCTTCGGCCAGGGCCGCATGCCACCATCCGGCGAATGCGCGGCAGGACCGGCCGCATTGCCTTCTGCAACCGCTCGCTGGATAGTCTCGGCATGTTGGCGACCCTGGCGACTCACTGGCCGCAAATTCTGGCGATCATCTCCGTGGTGATGGCGACGGTCGGCATCGTCCATGCCGTCATGACCAAGGAAGATGTGCGCGCCGCCACCGGCTGGGTCGGCGTGATGGTGCTGTCCCCGATCCTCGGCGTGCTGATCTACGCCGTCGCCGGCATCAATCGCATCCGCCGTGCCACGATCACCGCCCAGCGCCCGTTTGCCGACGGCGTGGTGTCCGCCAAGCATGAGCGCGACGTCGCTGTCGAAGAGGCCCTGATCGTCGAGCGATACGGGCAACGGTTCACGGGCTTGCGGACACTCGGCGACAGGGTGGCGCGGCGCGCGCTCAACCCTGGAAACGCAATCGATGTGCTGGAGACCGGCGACGAGGCCTATGCCGCCATGTGCGCGGCGATCGACGGCGCCGAGCGCAGCGTCCTGCTCGAGACCTATATTTTCGACAATGACGCCGTCGGCCTGCTCTTCGTCGAGGCGCTGGCCGGCGCCGTCGATCGCCGCGCACATGGCGGCATAGGC
>NZ_RZPI01000645.1:0-3123 GCF_003998715.1 Mesorhizobium sp. M7A.F.Ca.CA.002.15.2.1 | reverse complement strand
GGCTGGCGGCAATCACGCTGCCAGCCATCAGTTGATATGGCGAGATCGGCGTCTGCAGCGCATGCGGATTGTAGATCCCGCCAGTGCTCCGCTGGCTGAGAAAATCAAGCTTTCGCTGCTGATTGTTCTGGTCGCCTTCCGCCGCCGCCACCGAGGCTGACGCGCGTCCTGCTTCGGATTGGGGAAGCGCCTCAAATGGATGCTGAGCAGTTTGCACGCTCTCTCCGACATCTGTCTTTTGAGCTCGATTTTCGACGCGGAAAAGCACCCGCGATTCACGCGCTTCGATCGCCTGCTGCGCTAGACGCTGCTCCTCGGCCGAGATGTCTTGGCCCGGCACGATGCCGAGCTGGCGCTGCCGCTCGAGGATGGGGCGGCCGAGGTCGCCCGGCAAAGGTAGCCCAAGGACGGGAGGCTTCGGCTTCATGCCGGAATAGTCATGGGGAAGCGTATCGAGCCCCTCGGCGGTTGGTTTGCGCTCAGTGTTGTAGAGATCTTCCGCCTGATCCCTGATGCGAAGGGCCGGCCCCTGGAGGGCGATCATGGTAACGCCGAAGACAGCGCCGGATCCGAGCGCTGCGATCGCGATGATCACACCGCGCCTGAACCGCACCACGCGGCGGGGAGAGGCCCGAAGCTGCAGTTCCTCGGGATCCAGTTTCGGCGGGATGCCAGAGCGGGAATTTTCGATCATGAGTCCTCACCTCGCCGGCTGCCGCGAAAGAGCGAGATCCGCCGTTGCGGTTGCCTGCCGTCAATCCTGCTGATGCGGATCACCTGCTGCCGCTTGGTGCCGAGGCGAAGTTCGGCCGCGGCGAAGAGCCGATCGACGATGTAATAGTTGCCGCGCACGCGATAGTTGACGAGCTCGCTGCTCCCATCTGCGCCGACGATGAAGAGTGGTGGCGCCTCGCCCTGATCTATGCGACGAGGGAACTCAATATAGACCTTGCTGCCGTCGTCGAAGGCTCGCGTCGGTCTCCAGGGCGGTGTGTCGCCACTGATTGAGTAGCGAAAGCGAAGGTTTTCGAGCGCGATATTCGACGCGACCGGTGTAACTGCCTCGGCTTGAGCATTGCGCTGGCGAAGCGCGATGATCTGGTCTTGGCTGTAGGTCCAGGAGATTGCCGCCATTGCGGTCTTCTCGGTGCTTTGAAGCTGCAAATGATAGGTCCGCCGGTCCGTCGTAATGACGACATTGGTGGCAAGACCCGGCGCGAAGGGTTTTACCAGAACATGGGTGCGCTGATTGTCACCGGTGCCGCTTGCGGTATCGCCAATGACCCAGCGCACGGTGTCGCCAGCCGACACGGCGGTTAGTTTCTCGCCCGGCTGCAGAGCGATGTCGGTCACGCGCTCCGGCGCGGCATAGAGTTGATAAAGCGCGCCATCGGTGAAGGGGTAGACTTGCACGGCATTAACATACCCGTACTTGGTGGGTTGCTGGGTCGCGGCTTTGTTGGCATCAGCGACGCGTTCTTCAGGGGGGCGCTTGTCCTCGGCCTTGCCGGGCTCGGGCTGCATTTGGCCAGGCAGCGGCAGTGGTTTTGGCACCTCGACAATTCTAATCGGCCTCTCCGGCGCCTTTTCGATCGCGGCCGGTTTGAAGTCGGCAGCGTCATAGGAAATCTCAGGCGGCGGCACCTTCTTCGATGCACAAGCGGAAACGACCGCTGCCGACACCGATAGGATCAGCACGGCACGAATCGGTGACATTTTACCTTTCATTGGTGGACTCCGTCGGAGAAAGGGGGGTTGGGACGGCGCTGTCGAGCTCGCGTGACCAGTCAATGGCATTGATGAAGACGCCGAGCGGATTCTTGCGCAGCTGATCCGTATTGCTTGGCGAGCGAATCACGATCGTGAGGATCGCAGTCCAGCGCATCGTGCTGGCAAGGCTTCCGCGCTCAAACACCTGCTCGGTCCATTTGACCTGGAATGAACTTTCGGAGGCTCTGACCACGCTGGTGACCTGTACCGAAACACTGCGCGTTCCGATCTGACCGAAGGGGTCGTTCGCCTTGGCGTATTCGTTGAGGAAGAGCGCTGCGCGATCGCTAGCAAAGTCGTACGCTGCCAACCAGTTCTGCCGTACCAAAACCGGATCGGTGGAAACGGAACGGACATTCTGGATGAAGCGGCCGAGATGCCAGGCGATCTGAGCATCCGAGGGCTCATAATTCCGGATCGCCGGCGCGACGGCGCGCGTCTCGCCGAAGCCATCGACCTCGACGACATAAGGCACGACACGGCTTTGCATCGACTGCCATACGAGTCCGCCGGAAAGCCCGGTCGCCAAGGCCAGGCAGCCAAGGGCCATGATCCGCCAGTTCCTGGCCTGCAGTCGAGATGAGCCGATGCGCTCGTCCCACAGCTGGGCGGCTTTTTGATACGGCGTGACCGGTTCGGGTGTTTTGCCGTAACGGTGCACGGGTCGCTTGAAGAGCATCTAGTCATCCTTGTCGTTGAGAGAGGGGGTGGCGCTGCCTCCCGGCCGGTCTCCGTCTCGGACAGCTTGCATGGCAGCGTGGCGATTTGCACGGGCGGTCTGTTCAGAACGTAGGCGCCTTGCCCACGTCGGCGCCGAAACAGTGGCCGAACCGGCAGAGCGTTCGGTCATTGGCGCTGTCGGCGTGCCGCCGGTCGCGGTCCACGCGGCATCGCGCCCGGCATCGGCGTTGCGCCCAACACTTGCAGTGGCGGATCGCGCTATGCGTATAGCGGCGCCGCCAGCTGCACTGGTTACACCATGCATTCCAGCAGCCACACCGGAGAGGCCAGCGTCGGGCGAGGTTGCGCGCCCGATCTGCCATGACGTGGAAGCAGCCGATCCCATTGTTGTGCCGGCTCGGATGGCGGCGACACCGCCGCTGGTTGCCATACGCGCGCCAGCAAATGCTGTGCCTCCAGCAACGAGTGATACACCCGCTGCCGCCGCGGTCGTGCCGAGGGCGGCGCCCGCCCCAAGCTGCGGTGCGCCTGAGACAAGACCCGACGCGATCCCCGGCCCAAAAATGCCAAGGCCAAGCAATGCCAGTGCGCCCAGTACCTGGGACATGGCACCGGCAAGATCCGGCTCCTTGCCTTGCAATGCGGAAGCGAACTCCCCGAAGAGCGTGGAGC
>NZ_RZPI01000644.1:0-3144 GCF_003998715.1 Mesorhizobium sp. M7A.F.Ca.CA.002.15.2.1 | reverse complement strand
GAAGAAACTGGTCAAGGTGCAGGAACAGCTGAAGGCGCTGCACGAAACCCGCCACGCCACCTTCCTTGCCGCGGCCAGTGCCGCCGAGGCTGAAGCCAGGGAACTGGTCGGCCATTTCGACCAGGCCGATTCGCTTTCCGCCCTGTTCCCCGATCTCTACCACCGCCGCATCGCCCAAGCGGTCGTGCGCCAGGAGGCGAACCTGGCAAGCGCGAAGCAAGAAGCCGGCCTCATCGCCGCCGCGACCGCCCGCACCAACATGGTTGAGCGTGCCTACAAGGACGTGCGCAACCGCGACGAGCGCGAACGCTCCGACCGCGAGCGGCTCGACATCATCGCGCAGAAGCAGGGCGAGGAGTAAGCTGAGGGTGTTCCGCTATGGGCCAACGGTGAGCGTCATTGACCAGGTTGCGAATGGCGGCAATCTCGGTCTTAGGGGCGGGCATGGTGGCTTCCTGAGAGCGGACATTGCAGGCTGCACATCGAGGTCCTGCCGCGCCATGACCAGTCGATGCTTCGGTCTGGAAGCAGCCGTTGAGCAGACGTTCATTGCACGGCGGCGGCCGCGGTGAAGATGTAGCCAACGCCATAGACGACCTTGATCGGCGCGGGCAAGCTGATGTGCTCCTCCAGTTTGCGGCGTAGCCGGCTGACGACTGCGTCGAGATGCCTGTTGTCGAAGTTCGACCTGGGACGGGCGACAAGCTCCACCAGATCCTCGCGCTGGCAGATTTCGCCGCTACGGTTGCAGAGCACGTTCATGAAGGCGAACTCGGCCGCCGTCAGTTTAAGCGAACGGTGATTGGGCGCGATCAGCATCCAGTTCGTGCCGTCCAGCACCCACCGATCGCTGCTGCCGTTGGCAGAGTCGGGCGGGGCTCCCGTCCGTCGCAGCAGGCTGCGAATTGCGGCGTCGATCTCGCGCAGCGTGCTGTGCTTGACCAGGTAGATGTCGGCGCCGCTCTCAAAGCCACGGATACGGTCGTCGCTGTCACCGAGCGCCGTCAGCATGATGATGCCGCAGGCATGTGATTTGCGGATTTCGGTTGCCAGATCGAACCCGTTCCCATCGGGCAGCCCGACATCGAGGATGATGACAGCGGGCGAGCTGCCGTTGGCCAGCGTCTGGCGCAATTCCCCTGCCGTGGCGACGCCTTCGGCCGTGAAGCCCGTCAGTTCCAGGAAATCCGCCAGATCCTTGCGCAGCCGGGGCTCGTCCTCGACGATCAGAATATGCGTCATGCGGTCAGTTCCTCGGGCGAAAGTCGATCCGTTGCCTCGCCTGCCAGAGGCAGGCTGACGATGGACGTAATGCCCTGGTCGTCGTTGGCGAGCAACTGCAGCTTGCCGCCGTGATAGGCCAGCAATTTGCGCGAAGAATAGAGGCCGAGACCGGTTCCGGTTACCGCCATCGTATTGGAGGCCCGGAAAAAGCGCCTGCCGATCTTGTGAAGCTCAGCCTGTGGAATGCCGATGCCACGGTCACGCACCCGAATGACCGCACTTCGACCTTCGCTGCGCACATCGATATCCACTGGCTGGTCCTCCGACGAATATTTGAGCGCATTGTCGATGAGGTTGATCAGGACCGTCGCCAGCATCTCGGGATCGGCGACAAGCGAAACGGCGTCGTCATCCGCCGTAAAGATCAGGCGCTCGCCGCGCCCGGTCATCCCGAAATGCAGCCGCACATCGGCAATAAGCAAACCGACGCGTATCATCTCCGGCTGAAACCCGCTGTCGCGATCATTGGCCATGAAGCGGTCGATCAGGGAAAACAGGCGATCGAGCGCCTCGCCAATGCCGGCAATCCGTTCTCGTGTCGCTTCGGGCGACTTGTGGCCGACAAGGCCGATCATGTCGGCCGCGTTGCGGATGATGGCGAGCGGGGTGCGAAACTCGTGGCTGACGACGCGCATGAAGTCCGCCTGCTCGTCGCGAAGCACACGTTCGGCCGCCAGGCTCGCGTTCAACCGGCTTTCCAGCCGTCGTCGTTCCCGTACCTCCCGCGACAGGGCGATATTTTTCTCCAGCAGCGCAGAGGACAGCCGCGAACTGACCATGAACAGCAGGCAGCCGAAAAAGGCGATCAGGAACAGCGCGCCCTGCAGCAGATACCAGGCGTTGCGGTCGGCCAGAACTGAGGCGCCTTGAAAATCGACCGGCAGCCGGTATTCGATGATGCTCTGGAGAACGCTAGCCGCGATATACTCGGCAAGCACACCGATCGTGATCCAGCGCAGGAGGGTTGGTTGCGTCCGGTCCCGCATCAGCCCAAGACACATCACCGACATCATCACGACCGTAAAGAAGGTCGATGCGTGAATGCGTATAGCAATGTCGCCTGGATCAATCGCGAGGGCGGCACTCCATGCGACAATTTGGAAAATCAGCAGTGAAATGCTGATCCAGGTATAGCGTGGCTGTCCCAGAAAGCGCGCCAGACCCTCGGCCAGCAACACCAGGCCTAGCTTGATGATCGTGTTGTGGAGCACGATGGCCCAGGCCGCCGGCTGCTCCCCACGCAGGAGAATCAGCAGCACCCCCGCCGCGATAGCGACGAAGCCGGCCGCAAGAAACTTCAACTCATAGAGGCGGCGCCACGCCAGCCACACAAACAACCAGGTGACGGCCTGCAGGCTTGCGGTTGCAAACGTAACAACCAGAACGGTCTTCAGATCAAGCATGGTCGAGTATTCGCACGGGGTTCCCCTGCCGCACCCCCCGATGCGCCAAATGTTGAATCTCGCAGGAGTTGTGCGGGGAGGCAAGCGCGATCCGCCCGTGCAAGAATTGGTCAGAATTCAATAGAATTGATCGGTGGAATTGTCGGGAGAGGACGTTTTATCATCGGCCGCGATCGTCTTGGTGGTTTCGCCGGGCGGATTGTGAGGAAGCAGTCGGGGCGATGTGCGTGGCGGACGCACGCGACCCGACGCAGCGGCAAGCGATGATTTTCGCGGGACGCCCGGCGATCGGGCCGGCCGCGGAATCGTTGCTTGCGGCACACGGGGGGAATTCCATGACAATTCGCGATCGTCGCTCGCTCATATCCCGCTTGTACTTTTGTGCTCCACGGCGCTCGCGGGGTCGTTGCTGCTGCCAGTCATCCTGACGGCGCCGGCGCATGCACAGGCTCTTTAT
>NZ_RZPI01000643.1:0-3147 GCF_003998715.1 Mesorhizobium sp. M7A.F.Ca.CA.002.15.2.1 | reverse complement strand
CAGGCGGCCCAGAAGCCTTAATTCGATTTGGGCCTGCATGAGACGGGTGAAGACCGGACAACGGAGCGATTGCTCCAATGAAAGGTTCGAACCGTGTTTGCCTTTTGTCTGCGCATCGCCGGCTTGACTGTCGATGTGGCGAAAGGGGGCAGGATCCTCGAGCGTCGTTCGGGAGATCCGTTACTGGATGGCCCGGCCGACAAAAGGCAACCCGACGCCTGTCCTCGTCAATGGGATGTTCCCGTTAACAGGATTGGGGTCAACTGGAGATAGGCAGTGGACAGAGCGGAAAAACGCGAACTCGTCACGGGCCTGAACGGTGCGTTCTCGAACGCAGGTTCAGTGGTCGTGGCCCACTACGCCGGTATCACCGTCGCGCAAATGAACGACCTTCGGTCGAAAATGCGCGCTGCCGGTGGCACCGTCAAAGTCGCGAAGAACCGTCTCGCCAAAATCGCTCTTCAGGGCACGGACTCCGCATCGATCATCGAGCTGTTCAAGGGACAGACGCTGATTGCTTATTCGGAGGATCCGATTGCGGCGCCGAAGGTCGCGTCCGATTTCGCCAAGGGAAATGACAAGCTCGTCATTCTCGGCGGCGCAATGGGCACCACCTCGCTCAATGCCGACGGTGTGAAGGCACTCGCCACACTTCCGTCGCTCGATGAGCTGCGCGCCAGGCTGGTTGGCATGATCGCCACGCCGGCAACCCGGATCGCCCAGATCGTCAATGCGCCAGCGGCCTCGGTCGCGCGCGTCATCGGCGCTTACGCCCGGAAGGACGAGGCGGCATGAGGCCGTTCCTCGCTATCACAAACACACGTTCGAACCTTATGAAGGAACACAACAATGGCTGATCTCGCAAAGATCGTAGACGACCTTTCGAAGCTGACCGTCCTCGAGGCGGCCGAGCTGTCGAAGCTTCTGGAAGAAAAGTGGGGCGTTTCGGCTGCTGCTCCGGTGGCGGTTGCCGCTGCTGGCGGCGCTGCGGCCGCTGCTGCTCCGGCCGAGGAAAAGACGGAATTTGACGTCGTCCTCACCGACGCAGGCGCTCAGAAGATCAACGTCATCAAGGAAGTCCGCGCCATCACCGGTCTTGGCCTCAAGGAAGCCAAGGATCTGGTTGAAGCGGCTCCGAAGCCGGTCAAGGAAGCCGTTTCCAAGGCCGACGCTGACAAGTTCAAGGCCCAGCTGGAAGCAGCCGGCGCCAAGGTCGAACTGAAGTAAGCGTAAAAGCGGCGGGCGGCCTCGCGCCGTCCGCCACTCCCTTCGCCCGAAGGGAGAGCGCGTAACGCGAGATCTGCGAGAACCTCTTTCCTGAGGGCCGAAAACCGGCCTTCAGGAAACGGGTTTTCTCCCGTTCTAGCCGGCCGCCGACAGGCGCCGGGAAAACAGACAGAGGGTTGCCGCCAAGGTGGCCCAGTATGCAAGGCGAGCCGCGGCGAGGCTCGTCCCGAGTTTAGAGCTAAGGAGCGACGATGGCCCAGACCCAGACTTTCAATGGCCGCAGACGCGTACGCAAGTTCTTCGGAAAGATTCCGGAAGTTGCGGAGATGCCGAACCTGATCGAGGTTCAGAAGGCATCCTATGACCAGTTCCTGATGGTGGCGGAGCCCAAGGGTGGGCGTCCGGACGAGGGGCTGCAGGCCGTTTTCAAGTCGGTCTTCCCGATCTCCGATTTTTCCGGCTCCTCCATGCTGGAGTTCGTGAAGTACGAGTTCGAAGGACCGAAATTCGACGTTGACGAATGCCGTCAGCGCGACCTCACCTATGCCGCGCCGCTCAAGGTGACGCTGCGCCTCATCGTGTTCGATATCGACGAGGACACCGGCGCCAAGTCCATCAAGGACATCAAGGAGCAGGACGTCTACATGGGCGACATGCCGCTCATGACCTTGAACGGCACCTTTATCGTCAACGGCACCGAGCGCGTCATCGTTTCGCAGATGCACCGTTCGCCGGGCGTCTTCTTCGACCATGACAAGGGCAAGTCGCACTCGTCGGGCAAGCTTCTGTTTGCCGCGCGCGTCATCCCGTATCGCGGTTCGTGGCTCGACATCGAGTTCGATTCCAAGGACGTCGTGCACGCCCGCATCGATCGCCGCCGCAAGATTCCGGTGACGTCGCTGCTGATGGCGCTCGGCATGGACGGCGAAGAGATCCTGTCGACCTTCTACAACAAGATCACCTACAAGCGTGCCGGCGACCATTGGCGCATTCCGTTCAACGTCGAGCGTTTCCGCGGCCTCAAGGCTGTCGGCGACCTGGTCGATGCCGATACCGGCGAAGTCGTCGTCGAGGCCGGCAAGAAGATCACCGCACGCCAGGCACGGGCGCTTGGCGAAAAGGGTCTGAAGGCGATCAAGGCGACCGACGAGGACCTGCTCGGCAACTATCTGGCCGAGGACATCGTCAACTACGCCACCGGCGAGATCTTCCTCGAGGCCGGTGACGAGATCGACGAGAAGACGCTGAAGGTGCTGCTCGGCACCGGCGAAGAGGAGATCAAGGTTCTCGACATCGACCACGTCAATGTCGGCGCCTATATCCGCAACACGCTCAACGTCGACAAGAACGAGAGCCGCCAGGACGCGCTGTTCGACATCTATCGTGTCATGCGCCCCGGCGAGCCGCCGACGCTTGAAACCGCCGAAGCCATGTTCAACTCGCTGTTCTTCGATAGCGAGCGCTACGATCTGTCGGCCGTCGGCCGCGTCAAGATGAACATGCGCCTCGAGCTGAAGGCCGAGGACACCGTGCGCGTGCTGCGCAAGGACGACATCCTGGCCGTGGTCAGGACGCTGGTCGAACTGCGCGACGGCAAGGGCGAGATCGACGACATCGACAATCTCGGCAACCGCCGCGTGCGTTCGGTCGGCGAGCTGATGGAAAACCAGTACCGCGTCGGCCTGCTGCGCATGGAGCGCGCGATCAAGGAGCGTATGTCCTCGATCGAGATCGACACGGTCATGCCGCAGGATCTGATCAACGCCAAGCCGGCGGCTGCCGCCGTGCGCGAGTTCTTCGGTTCCTCGCAGCTGTCGCAGTTCATGGACCAGACCAACCCGCTGTCGGAGATCACCCACAAGCGCCGCCTCTCGGCGCTTGGACCGGGCGGTCTGACCCGCGAGCGCGCCGGCTTCGAAG
>NZ_RZPI01000642.1:0-3149 GCF_003998715.1 Mesorhizobium sp. M7A.F.Ca.CA.002.15.2.1 | reverse complement strand
ATGACGGCATCGTCTTCGCCACCGACATCAAGGGCCCGGACTGGGCGCTGGTTCCCGCCGACATCTACAAGGCGCTCGCGGCCAAGCTGGTCGTCGACGGCAAGCTCGTCGACAATCCGAACACCAAGTGGAGCCAGGTCAATCCGAAGCTGCCCGACTGGGACATCGCCGCCTACATTCCGGGCGAAAAGCACGGCACGCGCGAAGTGTTCGAGACCAAGCTCCTCGATGCCGGCTGTGACAAGGCTGCTCTCAAGGCCGCCGGCATTGCCGACGACAAGGAAATCGGCAAAACCTGCATTGCCATCCGCAAGGACGGCAAGGCCGTCGACATCGATGGCGACTATACCGAGACGCTCGCCCGCATCGACTCCAACAAGACCGGCGTCGGCGTGTTCGGCCTCGCCTTCTATGAGAACAATGCCGACAAGCTGAAGGTCGCCACCGTGGAAGGTATCGTGCCTTCGACCGAGACGATTGCCAGCGGCAAGTATCCCGTCTCGCGCCCGCTGTTCTTCTACGTCAAGAAGGCGCATCTGGGCGTCGTTCCCGGCCTCAAGGAATATGTCGAGTTCTTCCTCGACGACCAGATGGTTGGCCCGGAAAGCCCGCTCGCCGAATACGGCCTCGTTGCTGCTCCGGATGCCGAGCGTCAGGCCCAGCGTGACGCTTTCGCCGCCGGAAAGTCGATGTAATCAAGCTGCCGAACCGGGGTGCGGGTCAAATCCGCGCCCCGGTTTCACCGCAGGCCGCAATGGTGGCTGCGTTAGAATTTCCCTTGGGGTGGGTCCATGTCGTCCTTGCTCGTACTGGCCATCGTCGTTGCCGTCGGCCTGGTTGCCTTTTTCATCGGCCGGCAGCGTGCCGCGGCCCAGGACAATGGCAAAGTCAAGCCGCATTCGCGTGCCCACTATCACGGCTGGTGGGCCTTCCTGCTCGCCGTCCTGCCTGCTCTTTTGCTGCTTGCCGTCTGGGCCGTCGGTTCTTCGGTCTATCTTGACCGGCACATCCACGCTGCCTTGCCCGAGCGTACCGTCGACAGCAAGGTTGCCAGCGAGGCACTGGATGTCAGCCTGGTAAAGAGCCTCGCCAGGGGCCTGCGCAAACTCGATGCTGGCACACTGGCCGCAATGCCTGCCAGCTTTGCCGAGTTGCAGCCGCTGCTCGCCGCCAAGGGCGTGGCACTGGCGAGCGACACACAGGATTACATGATCCCGATCGCCGTCGAGGCGAACAAGGTCCAGGACCGGCTCGGCCTGTTCGGCGCCATTGTCATTCTGGCTTCCTCGATCGCCGGCGCCTTCTATGCGCTCAGGCAGATCGAGCCGCGCGCCAGGGCGCGCAACAATGTCGAGCGGTTGATGCTGTGGGGGCTGCTTGCCGCCTCCACCATCGCCATCCTGACCACCGTCGGCATCGTGCTTTCGATGCTGTTCCAGACGATCACCTTCTTCGAGAGCGTCTCGCCGATGAGTTTCTTCTTCGGCACGGTCTGGGATCCGCGTTTTGCCGCTGCCGGTTCGGGCGGCAGCCAGGGCCAGTTCGGCCTGATCCCGCTTCTTGCCGGCACGCTCTATATCGCCGCCGTCGCGCTGCTGGTTGCGGTGCCGGTCGGGCTGATGTCGGCTGTCTACATGGCCGAATACGCAACGCCCAGGGTGCGCTCGGTGGTCAAGCCGGCGCTTGAACTGCTGGCCGGCATACCGACCATCGTCTACGGCATCTTCGCCGTCGTCACGCTTGGGCCGTTCCTGCGCGACCTGTCAGCGGCGCTGACCGGCGGCTCGCCGTTCATCCAGGGCCAGAGCATCTTCACCGCCGGCCTGGTCATGGGCGTCATGCTGATCCCGGTCGTCTCCTCTCTCTCAGACGACATCATAACCGCGGTGCCGCGCGCCATGCGCGACGGGTCGCTCGGCCTCGGCGCGACCCGCTCCGAGACGATCAAGCGGGTGATCCTGCCGGCGGCACTGCCCGGCATCGTCGGCGCCATCCTGCTGACTGCCTCGCGCGCCATCGGCGAAACGATGATTGTCGTGCTGGCGGCGGGCGTCGCCGCCAACCTCACCATCAACCCGTTCGAGGCGATGACGACCATCACCGTCAAGATCGTCAACCAGCTCACCGGCGACCTCGAGTTCAATTCGCCGCAGACGCTGGTCGCCTTCGCGCTCGGGCTGACGCTGTTCACGCTGACGCTGGTGATGAACATCGTCGCGCTCTACATCGTGCGCAAATATCGGGAGCAGTACGAATGACCGACATTCCCATGGATACGATGGTCAGGCCGGCGGCCCATCCGCGCCGCGACATCGGCCTGAAGGCCCGTTACGCCGCCGAACGCCGTTTCCGCATCTATGGCGTCGTGGCGATTTCCGTAGGCCTGGCGTTCCTGGCAATCATGCTGATCACCATCGTCTCGAAAGGCTACACCGCCTTCTGGCAGACGACGGTATCGCTGCCGATCACGTTCGACGAGAAGGTGATCGATCCTTCCGGCAAGCGCGCAACCGATCCGAGCGTTCTGATCAAGGCGAATTATCCCAAGCTCGCAGAAAACGCGCTGGTGGCCAAGCTCGGCATCTCTCCTGATGACAAGCCGATGATCCAGAAGCTCAAGGGCTTCCTTTCGGAAGGCGCCCGCGTCCAGTTGCGCGACATCGTTGCCGCCGATCCCTCGGTGATCGGCACGACACGCGACGTCAACATCCTCGCCGCCGCCAATCTCGACTCGGCTTTCAAGGGCCAGATCGACCTCAGTGTCGAGGAAGCGCGACGCAAGGTCTCGGACCAGCAGATCACCTGGATGAACAAGCTCAAGGCCGAGGGCGCGATGGCCGAGCACTTCAACAGCGGCCTGTTCACCTACGGCGCCTCCAGCCGCCCGGAAACCTCGGGCATGGGCGTGGCGATCATCGGCTCGCTTTATATGATGGTGATCGTGCTGCTGCTCGCGCTGCCGATCGGCGTCGCCGCCTCCATCTATCTGGAGGAATTCGCCAAGAAGAACCGTTTCACCGACCTTATCGAGGTCAACATCAACAATCTGGCCGCAGTGCCGTCAATCGTCTTCGGCTTGCTCGGCCTCGCGGTGTTTATCAATTTCCTGGGCATGCCACGCTCCGCCGCTTTCGTCGGTGGCCTGGTGC
>NZ_RZPI01000641.1:0-3151 GCF_003998715.1 Mesorhizobium sp. M7A.F.Ca.CA.002.15.2.1 | reverse complement strand
AAGGGCGAAGGCTGGGACCGGACCAGGTTGGAAGAGGCCGGTTTTGGGCCGACGATCGCGTCGGCCGTCGACGCCATGTCGCGTAGGGACGGCGAGGATTACTTCGCGTTCGTGCGACGAGCGGCATCGAATCCATTGGCGCTGCCGGTGAAGCGCGCGGATCTGGCGGACAATATCTGGCAGGCACGACAGGCCGGGGCATCAACCGTCAGATACGAGGAGGCACTACGCATCCTTGATGAAGAGTTTCCACGCGGTTAGCACCTGCCTTGAATTTCAGCTCGCGCCGATGAGAACGGGCAATCTACTCCGTGACGTGGGGCGTATGCCTTCTGTCCTCCGCGGGCTCGACATCGATGCGCGCCTTTTCCGGATCGAATGCACCATGACGTGCAATGGCCCGCGCCGCGGTTTCAGGCGTCTCGTACGCCCACATGAAATCGTCAGCCGAGCTGCCCACGGCATGGACGCGCCAGTAGCTCGCGGTACCTTTCAAAGGGGAGCGGCTGGTGGTGTTCGTTTTTTCGAAAAGGTCAAAATAGATGTCTTCGAAAGGAATATAGAACACGGGCTCATGGCCTTCTTCCTGAAGCACTTTCGCCCGTTCCGTGGCAGCGACTATGGCGTCGGAAAATCGTACCGTCACCGTGCCCGCAAACGGTTCTATGGCCAACTGGCCAGCATGGTGTCTTGAGATTGCGCCTGAAGCTTGCATCCAAATTCTCCCTGGCTGCCGATTGATTGCGAGACCGCATTTCGGTTCGTCATGCATGGAGACGAAATGCGCGGCGATGCGTCAGGTTCCGGCCTTTACTATGGGGTCGATGGCGCCCCTCCTTCAGCGCTTGCCATGGCTATCGAGAAACGCAGCCAACATTCGCGAAACCTGATCAGAAGCCTCACGCGTCGGGAAGTGTCCGATGCCATCCAGCACCACCCGCCTGTAGAACGCGGTGAAATGCTCTTCGAGCCCCTCTGAAGACTGGGCAAACACAACGCGGTCGTCACCACCGTGAAGCGTCAGGATCGGCACGGTGATGATCTTGACCGTTGCTTGCCGGCGGGCGAGTTCAGCATAACGCGGATCGGGCTCGGCCTCTTCCCACCGGACCCGATAGGAATGCAACGTCACATCCGCCCAGTCAGGATTTTCGAACGAGCTCGCAACGCCATCGAAAATGGCGTCGTCGAACCAGCCTAATGGACCCCAGCTGTCCCACTGATACCTGGCGAATTCCTTGCCGTTCTTTCGTACGAACTCGGCGCCCCGTGCGGTCGCCATGAACCATTGATACCAAAATGCTTTCGCCTGTTCGGGCGTCGGCGTTGCTGGTTTGCCTGGTTGCCAGCCGAGGGACAGCGCAGCGCAGCACTTGATGCGGTCCGGAAAAACCGACGCGAGCAGATAGGATATCCGAGCGCCCCAATCATGTCCGACAACTGCAAAGCGGCTGATGCCAAGCGCATCTGCAAAATCCAGCACATCCTGCGCCATCGCGGCAATCTCGCCCGAGCGCATGGTTTCTTTCGACAGGAACGATGTCGGCCCAAAGCCTCGCAACCAAGGGGAAAACGTCCGGAAGCCAGCTTCATGAAGCATCGGCGAAATACGAGCGTATGTCGTCGCGTCGTCGGGCCAGCCATGCAGCAGGATAACCGGGGCGCCGTCCTGCGGTCCACCATCGAGATAGGCGACGCGCAGCAGAGGTGTGTCGCAATGTGAGACGGAGTTCATTTGCTCTGAGGCACCGTAGCTGGCTGGTCGCCGCCAGTCGTGGGGCCTGGTCTGGCGGCCTGATCAACCTGTGGGTTCTTGTTGCTGGTGGCTTTCATCGGCTCGGTGTTGTTGTCGCAGGCGCCGAGCGCAAGGGCAGCGGCCAAGACCAGGAATGAAAAGAACCTCTTCATCGAAACCTCCTCTGGTTGATGCCCGGCAAACGAGGTTCCGCCAATTTGGTTGCCCGACCGGGGTCCTCAAGACGCCATGGGATTGCCGATCAACGCTTCGAGCTATTGGAATCGGCCGCAACTGTCGGGTCAGGCAGAACCGGGCCACGTTCAGTCTCCGAACCCTCAGCTTCGATCTCCTGCACGGCCCGATCCCAGTGCTCCTGCTCGCGGCCTACCGGCCGGCCCTCTTGTTCCCAGATTTCATAGGCCCGTCGTTTGATCTTTTCTTCCCTGCTGTCCATGGCTAGATCCTCCAATTCGTCAGTCTCAATTCCGGGCCATATTTTTTGTTCCTCCTCTGTCGGCAACAGCCGCTGCCGGATTTCGGGAAGGCCCTTGTGGATTGCATGGGATGACCGGCTTGGTAAATTTCGTACCGATATTTTTTCGTGACACACCTATGCTCGCAGTTTTATGAATCAGGATATCGGCCAGCGCCGAGCACGTCCCTCTCCGATCCCACTGCCCGGCGCTCAACGCCGGATCGCTCGTCGCATCGACATGGCGGGCTGTTGCTTCGATTGGAGGTGACGCTCATGCGGGAATTGCCGAAAGACATCGACGCCGATGTGGTCATCGAAATCAGCAAGCTGCTGGACGACAGCCCGCTTTTCGTCCCGGTGCGGGTTCATGAACTTGCGGCCAGGGTGAGGCAGAGGGTGAAGACCGGCCTGCCAGACCTTTCGATTGAAGAACTGATCGTGGAGATGGCCTCCGTACGTCAGCTGGCCATGGCCTTTGATCTGCCTGGATCGGAGAATGTCGTGCAAATCCCGGTGCGGTATCGCCGCTAGCACTGCGACATCAAACGCTCCATCCGGAGGTCAGAACAAGCGACGCCTCAAACATCTGCGCACCGATCTCATCGCGTACCTTGACGGTTATCTTGACGAAATCGCAGTCGGGCATTTCGTCTTGGGCGACATCCTGCAAAATACGAATTGCTTCCGCTCTGGCTTGTTCCCGGGATTCGAACAGCTGCCCGTCATCGTCGGGTACCGTGCCGTCACCGTTTTGAAGATCAAAATAGTACCGTTTCATTTTTCCTGCCGCGCTGGAACATCTGGCGTTTCAATGATTCCGCTTCATGGTGGTTCCTGCCCGCTGGCCGTGCTGGTGACGACGTGGTCGTTCAACGCACCGCAGGGCGAAGCGCCGATATGAAAAGCACCAGCAACGCCAAGGCGTTGCTGGTGCTTTT
>NZ_RZPI01000640.1:0-3152 GCF_003998715.1 Mesorhizobium sp. M7A.F.Ca.CA.002.15.2.1 | reverse complement strand
CGCATATCGCCGAGCGGTGGAGCCGTTTTGGTGTTTCCGGCGAGATGAAGCAGGTGTTCACACTGTTGGCGGCGCAGCGCAAGCGGGTGGCCGAGGCGATCGCCGAATTCGAATCCATGACCCATGTCGGCGTCGAGGATTTTTTGCGCGAGCGCGGGCTGATCTAACCGCCCTTGGCAAGCAGCGCCGTGGCGGTATCGCTGTCAGTGATCAGCACATTGGTGTCGACGGCTTTCAGTGCGGCGAGGATCGCCGCGACCTTGCGCTTGCCGCCCGCGGCGAGAACCACATTCGGCACCTTGCCGACCACATCGAGATCGATGGCCATGACACGCCCGTTTACCTCGTGGTCCACCAAACGGCCATTGGCATCGACGAAATAGCACAGCATGTTGGCGACCGCGCCCTTCGCTTTCAACGGAGCGATCAGCGATGACGGAACGATGCCATGCCGGAAGATGGTGGCGTCCGGCGACATGTCGCCGACGGTGAGCAGCGCGATGTCGGCGGCGGCCGCGCGTTGGCGTACATCCTGCAGGGTCGGCTGCGCCCAGAGGAGATCGCGCAGCGAGGAATTGTCGACCGTGACCGGCGCGGTGATCTGGTAGCTGTCGACCTCGAAGACATCGGCTACCTTGGCGGCAACGATGGACGGATTGATCCATTGCGAGTGCGGCAGGCTGCCGACGAGCGCCACCACACAGGCACGCTTCAACTGCCGGCGGGCAAGGAAGCCGAGGCTGGCATGCAGGGTCGCGCCGCCACCGATGGCGAGCGTCATGCCGTCCTGCATCTGCTCGCCGAGATAGGCCGCGACGGCATGGCCGATGGCTTTCTCCAGATGGTCATGCGCCGAAGGCGTCGGGATGACGACGGCGGCATTCAGACCCCAGCGCTTTTCCAGTCCCCGCTCGAGCGCCACCTGCCCGGCGGTCGGCGCGTTGATCATGGTGACGACAATGCCCTCGGCGGTGCAGGAGGCCAGCGTACGCATGACCTTCACCCTGGAGACATCGAGCTTTTCGGCAATCTGTTCCTGGGTGAAACCTTCGACATAGTAGAGCCATGCCGTCTTGACGGTAAGGTCCGACGAGACCATCGGCAGGCGAGCCTGTCTGGGTTTTTCTGTGGTCATCGGTTCCTGTCCCTCATGAGCCGTGGCCTGACCGGTGCTCATCAAGGAAATACCGGCCGGATGTCAACTGATGCCGGATCTGCGGCGTGTCGATTGTCGCACATTTCTGTTCATTTGTAATTGACATCGTACATATGAACATATTTTGTGGGTTTCACGCGCTGTGTCATCCACCAGTCATATGCGCCGTGCAGGGAGGAAGAGACGGGGAGCCGGCCAGAGCCGGACCGGTCATGCACAGAAAGACAGGAGGTCTCATTGAAGACGCACTTCATCAAGCTGCTGGCCAGCCAGCTGGCGCTCGCGGCAACTTTGTTTGCCGGCGTGGCAAACGCCGAAATACTGACGCTCTACACGTCCCAGCCGGAAGCCGACGCGGCCAAGACCGTGGATGCCTTCAAGAAGGCGCAGCCGGGTATCGATGTGAATATCTATCGCTCCGGAACGAGCGACATCCTCACCAAGATGGCGGCCGAGTTTGCCGCCGGCAGCCCGCAGCCCGACGTGCTTCTGATCGCCGATGCGGTCTCGATGGAGCTGTTGAAGAAGGACGACCGGCTACTGCCCTATCCCGAGGCAAAGCTCGATGGCATCGAGGCGGATGCCTATGACGCCGACAAGACCTATTTCGGCAGCAAGCTGATCACCACCGGCATCGTTTACAACACCGCCGCGGCCGAGAAGCCGCAGCATTGGGCCGATCTTGCCAAGCCCGCCTATGCCGATGGCCTGGTCATGCCGAGCCCGCTCTATTCGGGTGCCGCCGCCTACCTGCTTTCGGGCTTCGTCGGCGACGCCAATTATGGCTGGGATTTCTTCCAGAAGCTGAAGACCAACAACACCGTCAGCGTGCGCGGCAATGGTGCGGTGCTGAAGGCGGTGGCATCGGGCGAAAAGCCCTATGGCATCCTGGTCGACTTCATGGCGATGAACGCCAAGAAGAAGGGTTCCCCGGTCGAGTTCGTGTTCCCCTCGGAAGGTGTGCCGGCAGTGACCGAACCGGTCGCCATCATGAAGACCGCCAGGAATGTCGACGGCGCCAAGAAGTTCGTCGACTTCATTCTTTCCGATGACGGCCAGAAGCTTGCGCTTTCGATGGGCTATCTGCCGGCGCGCGCCTCGGTCGGCCGCCCCGAATGGCTGCCGGAAGGCGTCAAGGTCAAGGTGATGCCGTTCGACACCAAGGCAATCGTCGCCAAAACCGACGCCGACAAGGCGAAGTTCTCGGAATTGTTCGGGGGCTGAGCCGGCAATCCAGTCAGGGGTGCCGTCCCAGCGGTATCCCTGACGGGCAAAACCCCGATCGCATCGGCTGATCGACCCCAGGAAACGCAATCATGTCAACACGGATCAGGGAAAGCCGGGGCCAGGAAATGGTCCTGACGGCGGCGGTAGCCATCGTCATCGTCCTGCTTTCCCTGCTGCCGATGCTGCGCCTGATCAAGGAGATCGTGGCGCCCGGCGGCACGCTGTCGACCGTCGCGATAAAGGCGGGGCTCGCCAGTCCGGCGACCTGGATCGCCACCTGGCACACACTGGTCGTCGGTATCGGCGGCACCCTGCTTGCGGTGCTGTCTGGAACGCTGGTGGCCGTCCTCGTCACTCTGACCGATATCCGCGCTCGCAGCGCCATGGTGCTCTGTTACGTCATGCCCTTGATGATCGCGCCGCAGGTGACGGCGCTGGCCTGGCTGCAATTGTTCGGCCCGGCAAGCCCGTTCCTCAAGCTGTTCGGGGCGGCACCGCCGCTCGGTACCAGGAACCCGCTCTATTCGACATCGGGCATCATCCTGCTGCTCGGCGTGCAGTATGGCCCGCTGGTTTTCCTGTTGGTGCGCGCCGGGCTGCGCAAGCTGCCGCGCGAGCTGGTCGAAGCCGCGCGGGCGGGCGGTGCCGGCTGGTTCACCGTGCTGGTCACCATCGTGCTGCCCTTGATGACGCCGTCGATCATGGCGGCCGCTGCCCTTGCCTTCGTCTCATGCGTCGGCAATTTCGGCATTCCGGCCTTTCTCGGCAT
>NZ_RZPI01000063.1:0-13908 GCF_003998715.1 Mesorhizobium sp. M7A.F.Ca.CA.002.15.2.1 | reverse complement strand
TAAAATCCCGTCCCTGAATTCGTGAGGCTGGCCGTCTGGCGCCGTTTTCTGCGCTTCCGATGCTCACGGACTCAAATGTCCGCTCCGCTTCGGTTCTCGAAAACAGCACCACCCGACTCAGCCTGACGAATTCCCTGACGGGATTTACCCAAGCGGTCCAGGCAGGGCGCGAGCTTAGCGCGGCTTCTCAATCGGCCGGCAGAACAGCCGGGTCGCAAGCTCAATCGTTTTGCGGGCGCAGGCCGAAGGTTGCGGGCTTGAGGCCGTAGCGCATGTCGAAATCGTCGTCCGATGGCGGGCGTGCGGCGGGTGGCTTGCGGTAGTCGGGGTCGCCGGCCTGGCGGCCTGAATCCACGACCTCGGCGAAGGCCATCGCCTGCTGCGTCGATTTCGGCACGTTGCGCAATCGTTCCACGATCGCCACCAGATCGACATCGTCGCCCGGCTTCGACGTGGCCTCTTCGCGTTTGGCGGTGCCGGGGAGCAGGTGGCTCGGCAGCTTTTCGAACTTCAGCCGCATGGTCGTCGCCACGCCTTCGCCGAAGGCGATGGCTTCGCGCTGGCCCATCGAGGACAGGAAGGCAAGCGTCGAGGCGGAAGAGTCGGCAATCGCCGAGCGGATGATCGCCTGGTCCTGCTCATTGGCAAGCCGCATGGCGAAGAAGGTCGAGCATTGCGACAGGATGGTCGGGTCGAGCTCGCCGGGGCGCTGGGTGACGACGCCGAGATAGCAGCCATATTTGCGGCCTTCCTTGGCAATGCGCGACAGCGCATGCCTGGTCGGCGCGAATCCGAGACGCGGGTCGGCCGGCATATAGCGGTGCGCCTCTTCGCACAAAAACAGAAGCTGCAGCTTGCCTTCGCTCCATAGAGCGAGATCGAAGGCCAGGCGCGCCAGCACCGAACAGACGGAATTGACCACTTCGGACGGCATGCCGGCCATCTCGAAGCAGGTCACGGGACGGCCATGATGCGGCACGCGGAAGATGTTGCCGATCGTCTCGTGGATGGTGTCCTCGATCAGGCGCGAGTTGAACATGAAGCGATAACGTGGATCGGCCGCCGCCGATTCGATGCGCGTCTTCAGCGATTTGAGCGTCGGGCGATCGGTCTTGCTTTCGAGCATGCCCATGCGCTCATCGATCTGCTTCAGCAGGTCGGCGATGCGGTAAGGCACTGGCGTATCGGCGGTCAGCGCATCGCTGCCGCGCCTGATATAGGAGCCCGAATTCGGGTTGCGGTAGAGATTCTTGGCGGCCGGGATCAGGTCGCGCAAGGCATCGATTTCTTCCGGCTCGGTCTCGCGGCCCCGGAACAGCACCTCGGCGAATTCCTCCAGCGTGAACATCCAGAACGGAAGATCCAAGGTTTTGGAATCGACCCTGACGCAGTATTCGGGCAGCGATGCCGCGAACTCGTTGTGCGGGTCGAGGATCAGGATGCGCAGATCCGGCCGTGCCGCGATCGACTTGCGCAGCAGCAGCGAAACGGCGGTGGATTTGCCGACGCCGGTCGTGCCGACAATGGCGAAGTGACGCGCCAGCGTATCGTCGATAGCGATGTTGGCGGCGATCGTCTCGTCCTGCGCGAGCGTGCCGATCGTGATCGAATGACGCCCGGCAAGGTCATAGACCGCCTGCAGGTCGCGGGTGCGGATGCGATGCGCAACGGCGCCGATATGCGGATAGGTGGTGATGCCGCGGTCGAAGACCGGTCTGGCGCCGGGCTCCGCACCGTCACGGACTTCGCCGATCAACTCGATGCTGACCTCGATGGCGTTCTGGCCCTCATTGCTCCAGGCGCGGTCCGACTTGCCGATCGCGTAGACAAGGCCGACGGTTCGCGTCGATCCGAGATTGATGGAAATCATCTTGCCGACTGTCCACAGGCCGGTCACCGCGCCGTCGGCATCGTCCGCATAGGCGCTGATGGTGGCGCGAGCGCCGTCGCATTGCACGACATTGCCGAGGATGCGCTTGTCGTTCTGCTCGGTCTGGCGGCGCTCCTGCGAGGTCGGTTCCCCCACGGAGGCTTCGCGTTCGACATACATGGACAGGCCAATCCCCATTTCCCTGGAGAGTCGATCCTACCCGAATGGGGTTAAGGCCCGATGAGGTCGGATGGTGTAGAGAGCATTAAGGGGCCTGTGAAAATTGTCGCAAGGCGGCTCTTCTCCGGCGTCAATATTTCACTATAATAGACATATGGATGATATAGCGAACGAAATTTCCTCGACGATAGGCCGCAGGATACACGCCGAAAGGGTCATGCGTGACTGGTCCCTGGCCGAACTGGCGGAGCATTCCGGCGTCTCGAAGGCGATGCTCAGCACGATCGAGCGAGGCAAGACCAGCCCGACGGCGGCGCTTCTGGTGCGCATCGCGTCGGCCTTCGGCATGACGCTGTCGACCTTGATCGCGCGCGCCGAGCTGCAGGGCGGCGGGCTGCTGCGCGAGGCCGACCAGCCGGTATGGCGCGATCCCGATACCGGCTATGTCAGGCGGCATCTTTCGCCGGCTGGCGATATGCCGCTGGAACTGATCAAGGTGCATCTGCCGGCGGGCGCCAGGGTCAGTTTTCCGGCTGCTTCATACGCCTTCATCAAGCAGCAGATATGGCTGATTTCCGGGCGGCTCGAATTCATCGAAGGCGATATGGCGCACAAGCTCGAGCCCGGCGACTGCCTGGCGCTTGGGGCGCCGTCGGACTGCACCTTCCATGCCCTGGAGCCCGGCGCCGACTATCTGGTCGCCCTGGTCAGAGGCTGACACAATGGCAAAGAGACCAAAGCGCTCCCACAATGGGGGGCCGCCTCTCGATGAGTACAAGGGCCCGCCATGGGGCACGGGCGATCCCTATATCTTCCTGGCCTGGCAGGCAGCGCACGCCAAGGCGTGGAAGGCGCCGAGCCACGAGGTCATGCTGTTGCGCATGGACAGAGCCGAGCGGCTTGGCCTGACCTACGAGGAGTACACGCTCGAGATTCTCGAGCGCGGGCGGCACCTCGGGCACGAAGATGCCGACCGCATCAGCGCCATCAAGGCGGCGCGAAAGCGTCGCCGCGCGCGCCATCTGGAGTGACGGCAATGCGCCCGCTTCTATCGCAATCACAGGATATCCCGCACATGAACTCGATCGAGATCGCAACCCTGACCCCGGCTGCCGAGACGCAGGACGGGCTGGCCGAATTGCTGGTCGCAACGGTGGCGGCAGGCGGTTCGGTCAGCTTCATGCATCCGTTGGCGCCGCAGGCGGCGAGGGGTTTCTGGGAGAAATCGCTGGCCGCGGCGGCAAGGGGCGAAAGAGCGATGCTTGGCGCCTGGGACGGCAAAAACCTGGTCGGCACCGTGACCTTGCTGCCCGACTGTCCGCCCAACCAGCCGCACCGGGCCGAGATCGCCAAGCTGATGACACGCACAGACTACCGGGGCAGGGGCGTGGGAACGCGCCTGATGCGGGCCGCCGAGAGCCTTGCGGTGGAGAAGGGCCGCACGCTGCTGGTTCTGGACACGGCAACCGAGGAGGGCGCCTCAGGCCTCTATGAGCGGTTGGGCTTCACGCTGGCCGGTGAGATACCGGACTATGCCCTGAAGCCGCATGGCGGGCTGACCGGCACGCTGATCTACTGGAAGCGGATCGGGCAAATCTCGTAACCAATCATGCCGGCGCGGAGAGGCGCGACAGCAACCACTGGCGGAAATCCTGCTCGGCGCCGGTTAGGCGCGCTGTCGACGCCTTGGTCAGAAAATGGCCCGATGTGCTGGAGAGTTCGAAGTCGGAAAGCCTGACCAGCGTCTTGCTGTCGAGCGCCGCATCGACCAGCGGCCGCGAGCCCAAAAGCACGCCGGCGCCGGCCTTGGCCGCTTCCATGGCGGCAACGAAGCTGTCGAAGCGGTGCGATCGCCTGGGATGGCCGGCCAGCCTGGCGGCAGCGAACCATTCCGCCCACATCTCGCGCGCGCCGGCAACCAGAAGCAGCGGCAAGGAGGTCCAGTCTGCGTCGCCGACCAGACCCGGAGCCGCCACCGGCACAAGCCGCTCGGCGGTCAGCCTGTCGGCTTCGCGGCCGGGGAAGGATCCGTTGCCGAAACGGATATCGAGCACCGAGCCTGGCAGGTCGTAATCGGTAGGGCGATGGATCGTCACCAGGTCGAGCTGGATGCGCGGCAGTGCCTTCGCGAGATCGGGCAGCGCCGGAACCAGCATCAGCAAGGCAAAGGAAATCGGCGCCCGGATGGTCACGGTCTGGACGGCGCGCGGCTCGAACAGTTCCGCGGTGCTGTTGCCGATGGTGGCGAAGGCCGACTGGATGTGGGGGAGGTAGGCTGCCCCCTCCGGCGACAGGGCGACGCCGCGCGCCAGCCGCGAAAACAAACGTGTCTTCAGCCGCTCCTCGAGAAAGCGGATGTGCTGGCTGACGGCCGCCTGGGTGAGGCCAAGCTCGGCTGCCGCCGCGGTGAAATTCGACAGCCGCGCCGCAGCCTCGAAACTGCGCAGCCAGTCGAGCGGCGGCAGGGGTGTGGTTCGAGACATTAGTATATCGTGGTCATTGGCCAAAAAAGGATAATTTGAATTATGCCTCTCGCGCGATCAACATGCAATCGAAACCCTGCGGATCAGCTGCGGGGGACGCAATGGACAGGAACGGATCTCCATGCTCACCCAGGCGCTGATCGGCGACGAAGGTAGAACAATCGAACTTGGCTGGAAGGACGGGTCGCGCAGCCGCTTTCACGCCATGTGGCTGCGCGACAATGCGCTGGACGACAAGACGCGCAGCGCCGGCAATGGCCAACGGCTGATCACCATCCTCGACATTCCCGCCGACACCAGGATCGGCGCGGCATCGCTCAAGGGCGGCGCCCTGGAAGTCAGCTTCGTGCCGGAGCAGAAAACAGTGAGTTTCCCGGCGGCATGGCTGAGTGCCAATGCCTATGATCGTGACGCGGCCCGCCAGCCCGGCTGGACAGACGAGGCCACCGTGCGATGGACCAAGGCCTCGATGCAGAATTCGGTGCCGCGCGCCGGCTATGCTGCGGCCAGCCATGATCGCGCTGTGCTGGGGCAATGGCTGTCGGCGGTGAAAGCCTATGGCTTTGCGGTGATGGACGATCTGCCGGCCGAATCCGGAGCGCTGTGCAAGGTGTCCGATCTGTTCGGCTATATCAGGGAGACCAATTACGGCCGCTGGTTCGAAGTGCGCGCCGAGGTCAATCCGAGCAATCTCGCCTACACCAATCTCGGGCTCCAGGCGCATACCGACAATCCCTATCGCGACCCCGTGCCGACGCTGCAGATCCTGTCCTGCATCGAGAATACGGTTGAGGGCGGCGAATCCAGCGTCGTCGACGGGTTTGCCGTCGCGGCTGCGCTGCAGGCTGAGAACCCGGAAGGCTTCCGGCTGCTGAGCTCATGCCCGGCGCGCTTCGAATATGCCGGCTCTTCCGGTGTGCGGCTGCAGGCGAAGCGGCCGATGATCGAGCTCGGGCCCGATGGCGAGCTGATCTGCATCCGCTTCAACAACCGCTCGCTGGCGCCGACGGTCGACGTGCCCTTCGCCGACATGGAGGCGTACTACGCCGCCTACCGCCGGTTCGCCGAACTGATCGAGGATCCATCCTTCGAAGTGACGTTCAAGCTCGAAGCGGGGCAGGCTTTCATCGTCGACAACACGCGCGTCATGCACGCCCGCAAGGCGTTTTCCGGAACCGGCAAGCGCTGGCTGCAGGGCTGTTACGCCGACAAGGATGGCCTGCTGTCGACGCTCGCGTCGATAGAACACGGGTTCAAGGAGGCGGCGGAATGAGCGGCCAGGATTTGAACGCGGACAATATCGTCGAATTCATTGCCGACATCTTCGAGCGCCGGGGTGCGGAATCCTACCTCGGCGAACCCGTCACCATGTCGGAGCACATGCTGCAGGGCGCCTGGTTCGCCGAAAAGGACGGCGCGCCGGACGAGCTGGTGGCGGCGGCGCTGCTGCACGACATTGGCCATTACACCAGCGAGTTCGGCACCTATTCGCCCGAGGATGTCGAGGACAAGCATCATGACGAAGCCGGCGGCGAAGTGCTGGCGCCGTTCTTTCCACCTGTCATCGTCGAATGCGTCAGGCTGCATGTCGCCGCCAAGCGCTATCTCTGCGCCACCGATCCGACCTATTTCGGCAGGCTGTCGCCGGCCTCGGTGCATACGCTGTCGCTGCAGGGCGGGCCGATGAATGCCGAGGAGGTGGCCGAGTTCCGCAAGAACCCGTTCCATGAGGAAGCGGTCCGGGTCCGCATCTGGGACGAGAGCGGCAAGATTGCCAACATGAAGACGCGGACGTTTCGCGATTACGTGCCGCTGTTGCAGCGGGTGGTGACGCAGTTCGCGGCGGGTAAGCCGGCGTAATTCCCTCAAAGGAAGGAGGCAGGGTGCAAGCCCTGCCTTCTTTCTTCCGGCTTCGCCGGAATCGCGCTCGCCTACCCCTTGTGATGCACCTGCTGCAGCCCGTAGACCGGCGTCGCCAAGCCGGCCTGCCTGGCCTTCAGCTGCAGCGCCAGGAATTGTGAATAGTGGCGTGACTGGTGCAGGTTGCCGCCGTGAAACCACAGCGCTTCCTGCTGTGTAGGCTTCCACATGTTGCGCAACTCGCCTTCCCAGGGGCCGGGATCCTTGGTGGTGTTCGAGCCGAGGCCCCAGCATTTGCCGACCTTGTCGGCGGTTTCGCGCGATATCAGATCGGCGGCCCAGCCGTTCATCGAGCCGTAGCCGGTGGCGTAGACGATGAGGTCCGCAGGCAGTTCCGACCCGTCGCTGAGCAGGACCGAGTGCTGCTTGATCTCTTCGACGTCGACGCCACTCTTCAGCTTGATCGAACCATCGATGACCAACTGCGATGCGCCAACATCGATGTAATAGCCAGAGCCGCGCCTGAGGTACTTCATGAACAGGCCGGACTCGTCGTCGCCCCAGTCGAGCATGAAACCGGCCTTTTCCAGTCCCTTGTAGAATGCCGCATCGCGTTTCTTCATCTCGGCATAGGCCGGGATCTGGAACTCGTGCAGGATCTTGTAGGGCAGCGAAGCGAAGATGAGATCGGCCTTGGCGGTGGTGATGCCATTCTGCAGCGCCTGCTCCGAATAGAGCGAACCCAGTCCGATTTCCATCAACGTGTCGGACCTGGAGATATGGGTACTCGAGCGCTGCACCATGGTCACGTCGGCGCCGGCTTCCCAAAGTGCGGCAGCGATGTCATGGGCGGAATTGTTGGATCCGATGACAACGGCCTTTTTGCCGGCATAGGCGTCGGGACCCGGATGCTTCGACGAGTGGTGCTGATCGCCCCTGAAGGTCTCCATGCCCTTGAATTTCGGCAGATTGGCTTTGCCGGACTGTCCGGTCGCCAGCACCAGTTGCTTCGGCTTCAGCGTGATGTCCTTGCCGTCACGGTGGACGACAACGGTCCATTCCTTCGTCTTGTCGTCATAGGAAGCGCTTTTGGCCTCGGTCGAGGACCAGTAATTCAGCTCCATTACCTTGGTGTACATTTCCAGCCAGTCGCCGATCTTGTCCTTGGGCGAGAAGACCGGCCAGTTCTTGGGGAAATCGATATAGGGCAGATGGTCGTACCAGACCGGGTCATGCAGGCAGAGCGACTTGTAGCGCTTGCGCCAGCTGTCGCCGGCACGCTCGTTCTTCTCGATGATGATGGTCGGCACGCCAAGCTGCCGCAGCCGCGCGCCGAGCGCGATACCGCCCTGGCCGCCACCGATGATCACCGTATAGGGCTGCGTCTTGAAGCCGAGCTCGGCGGCTTCCCTCTCGCGCTCTTCCTTCCATGTCGGACGGTTCTTGCCCGAGCCGTGCCTGGCGCCCATCGGCCGCGCGAAGCCTGCCGGCTCCTCGTGGCCTTTCAGTTCGGCCATGGTGGTCAGCAGCGTCCAGATCTTGCCGTTCTTCAGCCTGATATGGCCGAAGCCGCGTGCCGCCTCCGTCTCGAAGCTGATCCAGCCCTCGATCAGTTCGCCGCTCTCGGTCGCGTCCTCGCCCTTGGCGATGGCGAAGTGCGATGGCCTGGTGTTCGACAACTGGCTTTTCAGCATGTCGCGGACCTGGTCGCGGCCTTCCATGGTCTTGATGTTCCAGGTGAAGGTAACGAGGTCGCGCCAGTAGCAATCTTCTTGAAAGCAATCGACCGCCTTCTCGATGTCATCGGCAGCAAGCGCGGCGCCGAACTGGTCGAGTACGTCAGACAGTTTCTTGCTAGAGGGCTTGTCGAGCATCAGGTTTCCTCCCGTGAAATCCAGATCGTCATGGTGATGGCTCCGACGGGCTTGCCGCCGGACGATCAAGTATCGTCAGAGATGGCGGCCCTCGTCACGCCCCACCATAGTTTCCAGCGGTTTCAATGGTTTATTCGCAAAATGGGATCACCCGGCGGTTTCGCAATCGCCCGGGCGCCGGAAACGACCGTCCCATTTGTGAATGCCGCGCCGGTCGCGCAAAGTTGATGGTCAAATGCCGCAATGCGGTCACCGGGGCCGATGACAACCGATCGGTGAGAAGCCGGGAAGCGGTGGCGGGCAGCAGGGCGGTTCCCGGGATTTTCTGGATGCGGAACTCTGGAGCCCGTTATGATTATCATATCCTTTTTCCAAGCGTCTTCACGCCACTCTCTCGGCCGGCGTGGACGTGCTGCAGCAATGGCCGCGGTCATGGCCTTGAGTGCGACGCTGACCGGCCCGCTGATGCTGCCCGGAACACAGGCGCATGCGGCGGAAATTTCCGTCACCGTCCGCGAAAGGCTTTCGAACTATGGCGGATGGCGAACCTCCAGCCGCTTCGGCGATGTCTGGGTTCCCTCGGTGCATACCCAATGGCGGCCCTACACCGAAGGCAGGTGGGTCTGGACTGACAATGGCTGGTACTGGCAGTCCACCGAGCCATTCGGCGATGTCGTCTATCACTATGGCCGCTGGGCGTATGATCCCGATTTCGGCTGGGTGTGGATCGCCGGCGATCAATGGGCGCCAGCCTGGGTGGTCTGGCGTCAGGGCGGCAATGATGTCGGCTGGGCTCCGGCGCCGCCCGACGTCGGTGCCGCCTTCGACGACGCCTGGTGGTGTTTCGTGCCGGTGGCGGCGATCGGCGCGGTGGATCTGGTCAGGGTGGTGCGGCCGGTTCAGGAGAACGTCGTCATCGTGCGCAACACGACATTCATCAACCAGACGGTCGTGGTCAACAATGCGCCACGCGTGCGGCTTGGCAACCAGGTGGTTGCAATCAATGCCGGACCCCGGCTGCAGCAACTCCCGAAGCCCGTCATGGAATCGATCAAGGCGGCAAAACTGGTTCCTCCGCTCAAAGGCGTGTTTGCCAGTGCACGTCTCGATGCTTCCAGGGGCGCCGAAATCAAGAAGCTTGCCGGCAATGCAATGCCTGCCGCCAAGGCGGCCAATGGGAACGGGCAAATCGTGGCGGGCCATGGCCCCAAGATTGCGAGCGGCGACAAGGCCACGTCTCCGAGCGCTGTGACAGCGAGCAATCCAGCCGTCGTGAAGCCTGGCAACACTGTGCGCAAGCGGATGGCCGCCGGCAACGGCGCGAAGGCCGATGCGCTCAAGCTGCATGCCGACAGGACCGCGGGCGATGGACGTATCGTCGTCAAATCGTCGGCCAAACCGGGTTCGGCCAAGCCGGTCTCGGGGCAGCGTCCTGCACGCGGTGCCGGACAACAGAAGCCGCATCAGCAGGCGATGGCAATGCACATGCCCCAGCACCATGGCCCGGCAAGGGTGGCACCTCACCATCCGCCAGCGAAGATGCAGGCGAGGAAGGTGTCCAGATGCGATCCGCGCGTTTCCCGCTGCAAGGCGCCGCGCTGATCGCCTCAATCGCGCCGGCACGCTGTGCGCGCCGGCGCGATTTTTCCCGTTGACAGGTCGCCTTGCCCGCCCTTAGTGTCCGCCACCATGAAAACAGCACTCATTCTCGTAGGAAAGCGCGTGGGCAAGGCGGTGTAACCGCCGGGCGAAAACCCCCCATGCGCAAGACACAGGCTCCCTCGGGGGCCTTTTTTATTGCCTGAAACACGACTAAACGACCAGCAAACGCCCAATGGCGACAGTACGGGACCAGACCGATGAGCAACGGACAGAACGAGCGGCGCGAGATGACGGGCGCCGAAATGGTGGTGCAGGCGCTGAAGGACAATGGCGTCAAGCATGTCTTCGGCTATCCCGGCGGCGCTGTCCTTCCGATCTATGACGAGATTTTTCAGCAAGACGAGGTCGAGCACATACTGGTGCGCCATGAGCAGGGCGCCGGCCATGCGGCGGAAGGCTATGCGCGTTCGACCGGTAAGGCCGGCGTGATGCTGGTGACCTCCGGCCCGGGCGCCACCAATGCGGTGACGCCGCTGCAGGACGCGTTGATGGATTCGATCCCGCTGGTCTGCCTGACCGGGCAGGTGCCGACCTCGCTGATCGGCTCGGACGCTTTTCAGGAATGCGATACGGTCGGCATCACGCGCCCCTGCACCAAGCACAACTGGCTGGTGAAGGACGTCAACGAGCTCGCCGCCACCATCCACGAGGCCTTTCATGTCGCGACCACCGGCCGTCCCGGTCCGGTCGTCGTCGACATCCCGAAGGATGTGCAGTTCGCCAAGGGATTCTATGTCCCGCCGCAGATCGCGCCACGCACCAGCTACCAGCCAAAGGTCCAGGGCGACCTGGAGAAGATCAAGGCGGCGGTCGAGTTGATGGCGGGCGCCAAGAAGCCGATCATCTACAGCGGCGGCGGCGTCATCAACTCCGGCCCGGAAGCGAGCCATCTGTTGCGCGAACTGGTCGATCTCACCGGTTTCCCGATCACCTCGACGCTGATGGGCCTCGGCGCCTATCCGGCATCGGGCAAGAACTGGATGGGCATGCTCGGCATGCACGGCACCTATGAAGCCAACATGGCCATGCATGATTGCGACGTGATGATCTGCATCGGCGCGCGCTTCGACGACCGCATCACCGGCCGGCTGACCGCCTTCTCGCCGAACTCGAAGAAGATCCACATCGACATCGATCCGTCGTCGATCAACAAGAACGTCCACACCGAGGTGCCGATCATCGGCGATGTCGGCCGGGTGCTGGAGGATATGGTGCGGCTGTGGCGGGCGAGCGCCAAGGCCGACAAGAAGGCGCTCTACCCCTGGTGGGAGCAGATCGCCAAATGGCGTGCGCGCGACTCGCTCGCCTACAAGATGAACAACGACGTGATCATGCCGCAATACGCCATCGAGCGGCTCTACGAACTGACCAAGGGCATGGACACCTACATCACCACCGAGGTCGGCCAGCACCAGATGTGGGCGGCGCAGCACTATCGTTTCGAGAAGCCGAACCGCTGGATGACGTCGGGCGGGCTGGGCACGATGGGTTATGGCCTGCCGGCAGCACTCGGCGTGCAGATCGCGCATCCCGACGCTTTGGTCATCGACATTGCCGGCGACGCCTCGGTGCAGATGACGATGCAGGAGATGAGCGCGGCGGTGCAGCACAATGCGCCGATCAAGATCTTCATCCTCAACAACCAGTATATGGGCATGGTGCGGCAGTGGCAGCAGTTGCTGCACGGCAACCGGCTGTCGCATTCCTATACCGAGGCGATGCCGGACTTCGTCAAGCTGGCCGAGGCCTATGGCGGCCACGGCATTCGCTGCGAAAAGCCGGACGAGCTGGACGACGCGATCAAGGAGATGATCTCGGTCAGGAAGCCGGTGCTGTTCGATTGCCGCGTGGCGACGCTCGCCAACTGCTTCCCGATGATCCCGTCGGGCAAGGCGCATAACGAGATGCTGTTGCCCGACGAGGCGACCGACGAGGCGGTGGCCAATGCCATCGACGCCAAGGGCAGGGAACTGGTGTAGCCGGCAGAACCAAGGCAGGGCTGTCGCGAGAAAGCCCTGCGCAAACAAAGAATTAGCTCAAGAGCTTGAAATCGAGATTCATGTCATGAACGCACAGCTACAACCGACCGGTTCGGCCTATTTTATCGCCAAGGAAACGGAAAAGCCGGAAAACCACACGCTTTCCGTGCTGGTCGACAATGAGCCGGGCGTGCTTGCCCGGGTCATCGGCCTATTTTCCGGGCGCGGCTACAACATCGAGAGCCTGACCGTCTCCGAGACCGAGCATGAAAAACACCTGTCGCGCATCACCATCGTGACGCGCGGCACGCCGCATGTGCTGGAGCAGATCAAGCACCAGCTGGAGCGCATCGTGCCGGTGCACCGCGTCGTCGACCTGACCGTGCGTTCGCATGAATCCGGCCAGGAGCGGCCGCTGGAACGCGAACTGGCGCTGGTCAAGGTCGCCGGCATCGGCGAGGCCCGGGTCGAGGCGCTGCGGCTGGCCGATGCGTTCCGCGCCAGCGTCATCGACGCCAACACCGAGCATTTCATCTTCGAGATCACCGGCAAGGGCTCCAAGATCGATCAGTTCATCGCCATCATGAAGCCGCTCGGCCTGGTCGAAATCTGCCGCACCGGCGTGGCGGCGTTGAACCGCGGCCCGCAGGCGATGTAGGCCTTCGGTGCTGGCGCCGGGCGCGCCAGCCAGCTTCCACAGTGAGGCTTCTGGCCCCGCTGTGGGCCGTCCGTGGGCCTTTGCGGGTTGCCTAGAAAAGACAACGATCCTGACTTGTCGGGGAGGATATCCATGTCGCTTGACGCTTTCCTTGCCCTGCTTGTCTACGCCTTGGTGACTTCGATCACGCCGGGGCCGAACAATCTCATGCTTCTGGCATCGGGCGTGAATTTCGGCATCGTCAGAACCGTTCCGCACATGCTTGGCATCAGCATGGGTTTCCTCGTGCTGCTGCTTGCCGTCGGTCTTGGCCTTGGCGCTGTGTTGACGGCGTTTCCGGCGCTGCATACCGCGCTCAAGATCGCCGGCGGCGCCTATCTTTTGTACCTCGCCTGGAAGATCGCCATGTCGCGCACGCTGACCGGCAAGGGCGAGACGAAGGCGCGGCCGATGCGCTTCATCGAGGCGGCTGCATTCCAGTGGGTCAATCCCAAGGCGTGGGTGATGGCGATCACCGCCATGGCCGTCTATGCCAATGCCGAGCACCCGTTCCTGTCGGTGGTGTTGATCGCTGTGGCCTTCACCATCGTCAATTTGCCGAGCGTCTCGGTGTGGGCTGGGTTCGGCACCGCGCTGCGCGGTTTCCTGTCGGACCCGGTACGGCTGAAATGGTTCAACATCGCCATGGGCGTGCTGCTGGCGGCGACGCTTTGGCCGATGCTCAAATAGGTCGAGACGCGCACATTCTGGTCGTCTCAGGCCGGAAGGCGATGGCTCGCAAGCCGTCGGATGGGGATTCAGCCCGTGTTGCACATCCATTGTGCAGTGCACATTAAATCTTCGTAATGCCGTGTTTTGGCCCTTTTCCGACAAAGGCGCGTCCTATCTATTCGGCGAAATCGCGGCAACGGGCCGTGATTTGCGCTAGAGTAGAACCATCGGACCACGACGTGTCGGGTGGAGAGGGCCTTTGACCATGCGTGGAAAAGTCGTTCTTTCGTTGCTTGCCGTCGCCTGTGCGGGCGCGGCCTGGCTCTATGTGTCTCCGGACGCGCTGAGCAAGGCTCAGCAGCTCATCGGCGCAAAGCAGGTCGCTGCCGCGGACAAATCGGCAACCGGCAAGCCGGCAGCGGGCGACAAGGCGGCAGGTGGCGGCGGTGCCGCCCGCTCGGCTTCCATCCTCTCGGCCGTCGCCTCGACAGCCGATTTCCCGATCCGGCGTTATGCGATCGGCTTCGTCTCGTCTCCCGCCGTCGTCAACATCAACGCGCGGGTGTCCAGCCAGATCGTCTCGATCGACGTCAAGGATGGGCAGATGGTCAGGGTCGGCGACGTTCTGTTC